>JBOGJB010000048.1:0-10883 GCA_050745085.1 Vicinamibacterales bacterium | reverse complement strand
CGCCCAGCGCCAGGGCCAGCTCGGTCGCGACGATGCCGCTGCCGCCGAGCGACGCGTAGCAGACGATTCCAATCTTCATACCCCTCAACGGAAAAGGTCCGCGCGGACGAGCGGCTCGCGAACGACGATGCCTTCCGCGAAGGCAACCCCCGCGAGCGCGCCGTAGTGCGCGTCGCGGCTCTCGATGAGCTGCAGGAACCGTGGCGACGTCAGCCGCGTGGCGCGGGCATCGTCACCGACGGGCTGGAATTGGCTCCGGTGGCACGCGAGCGCGCGCCGCTTCAGCTCGTACTGCTCCGACACGTCGACGAGAAACGAAGGGCGGCTGGCGTCATTGATGAAGTAGTAGCAGATCCACTCTCCTTCCCAAGCGTGGCCGTCGGCCGAATACCGGCGCAGCCGGCTCTTGAACGCGGCATCCGTCAGGACGCGGCTGGCGGCGAGGTGATCGGGATGGCGATCGCGCCAGTGCGGCACGGCCACGACGCGGGGCCGCGCCGAACGGATCAGCTCGACTGCCTCCCGGACCTGCTCTGCCGTTCCGTCGATGCCGCCATCCGGCCAACCCAGATTACGACGCCAGGCCGCGCCCAGGACGACACCCGCCTCTTCCGCTTCGCAGAGCCGTTCCTCCGGCGTGCCGTTGGTCGCCAGCTCGCCCCGCGTCAGGTCGCAGAGGCCCACACGGTGTCCTCCCGCCGCGTGCCGTGCAACAGTGCCCCCAAGGCCTATCTCGATATCGTCTGGGTGCGGCCCGAAGACCAGGACATCGACGGTCGAGATTGGATCGCGTTCGCCCACGGTTGACCCCCGGCGGGCTATTCTAGAACGGTCAACGCCCGACCGAGTTCCGCATGAGACAGACCGTCATCGGCCCCACCTTCGACGACTGGCGGCGAGCGGCCCGCGCGCTCCTCGCGGCCGGTGTCAGCCCGGACGCCGTGGTGTGGGTCGAAGCGCGCGAAGCCGTCGGCACCTCCGGGGCGAGCGAAGCCACTGCGCCGGCGATGTTCACGGTCCCACGCGATTTCGTCGATGTCGCCGGCCGCGTCGCCAGGCACTCCGATGCGTCCCGCTGGAGTCTGCTCTATCGTGTTCTCTGGCGCATCGTCCACGAAGACCGTCAGCTTCTGCAGCGCGATCTCGATCCCGACGTGACCGAGCTCCGCAGAATGGAGGGGACATTCACGCCGCGGGCGTCGCAGGCAGGCCTGCTCGACGAGCTGCAGCCGAGGCCGGCGACCGCGTTCTTTCCCGGGGAGCGGACGATCGCGGCGCTCCGAGAGGCGGCGTTGAGCTGCACCGCGTGCCCCCTTTACAAGAATGCGACGCAGACCGTCTTCGGAGCGGGACCGTCAGAGGCGCGCGCGATGTTCGTCGGGGAGCAGCCCGGCGACCAGGAGGACCTTGCGGGCAAACCGTTTGTCGGGCCGGCGGGCGAGGTCCTGACGCGCGCGCTCGCCGACGCCGGCATCCCGCGCGAGGATGTTTACATCACGAATGCGGTGAAGCACTTCAAGTGGGAGCCGCGCGGCAAGCGGAGGATCCACCAGACGCCGCGAGCGCCGGAGCTCGAAGCGTGCCGCCCCTGGCTCGAAGCGGAAATCGAAGCCCTCAAGCCTGCCGTCCTCGTGTGCCTCGGAGCGACCGCGGCGCAGACGCTGATGGGCCCGAAGGTCCGAATCATGCGCGACCGGGGCATCGTCTTTCCAAGCCGGTGGGCGCCGTGGCTCATGGCGACGGTGCACCCGTCGGCCATCCTGCGCGCCGATCCCGGGGCTCCGCAGGAGCGCGCCTACGCGGAGTTGGTCGCCGACCTGCGCAAGGTCGCCGCCCGTCTGGACGAGGTTCGCGCGGACTGATCCACTTCCCGGTATCTGAAGCAGTCCACGACGTGATCGTTGACCATGCCCGTCGCCTGCATGAACGCGTAGCAGATCGTGGACCCGACGAACGTAAAGCCGCGCTTCCGGAGGTCCCGGGTCATCGCGTCGGACTCGACGGTGCGCGCCGGAATCTCCTTCAGGCTTTGCCAGGCGTTCCGCTTTGGGCTCCCGCCGACGAACTGCCAGATGTAGGTGTCAAAGCCGCCCACCTCGTCGCACACCTGTAGAAACGCGCGAGCGTTCTTGACCGCGCTCTCGATCTTCAGTCGGTTGCGGACGATGCCCTCGTCCGCGAGGAGCGAGCGCACCTTCCGACCATCGTAGCGGGCGATCTTCCGAGGGTCGAAGCGATCGAACGCCCGGCGATACGCCTCACGCTTGCGCAAGATCGTGATCCAGCTCAGGCCGGCCTGCGCCCCTTCGAGCACCAGCATCTCGAAGAGCCTGCGGTCGTCGTGCAGCGGCACACCCCACTCCCGGTCGTGATACGCGAGGTAGAGGGGGTCCGCTCCGGCCCACTGGCACCGGTGGATGTTCGTGGTGAGTGATGGCACGGACCTACAATAATTCAGGCGACGGCCCTTCGTCCTCCTTCCTCCGCTACGACTTTTAGGCCCGGATCACGCCTGGCTCTCATCGAGCCCAGGCCGGATGAAGGCGCGGGCGTCGGGGAACCGCCGCTCCAGATCCGCGGCAAGCCGCTCGAGACGCGCGATCAGCCGCTCGATCCGGGCGTCGTGAAGCCTGCTCTGGAGCTGGCAGAGCGCCTTGCGGGATCGGTCGATCCCGACGAGCGCCACCTTCGCCGAGCCCTGCGCATCGTCTGCAAGCCCGGGCTTCCCGCGCCGGGCCATGGCCGCGCCGGTCAGCGCGCGGTAGATCTTGACCGCGATGAGCGCCTGATACCAGACGACGATCTCGATCGCCGCGGGCGGCCCGCCGGCGTTGCCTTTCGGCGAGGGAAGCATCGGCGCCACCGACATGAGAACCCGTGCCGTCTCCATGGCATACTCCCGCCCCCGGCGCTCGAGCGGGTCGTCAATCCTCGGCGGATCCAACGACGCACTGATCGGCGGCAAGGCCGCTATCTGGGCGAGCGGCGAGGCGCCCCCTTCCGCCTGCACCGCGTCGCGCGAGAACGAGATCATCTCGTTCACGCTCGCGGCGAGGTCTTCAAAGATGTCGCCCGGACGGCGCTGCTCCTGATCCCTGAGGCATTTGAACGCGAGGCAACGCTCGGTGTGCGGGCAGTATGTGCACCATTGATCGCAGTAGTTGTAGATGCCGGGAACCAGCGACGGGTCTGCGGCCAGCTCGACGAAGCGCGGGTTCATGCGCCTAGCCTCCTCTTCGCGGCACGTCGGAGCAACGACAATGCCGGGCCGAATGTGGCCGAATTCCGAGGCGATGACGCCAGAAAGTGGCGGAACCTGCGTACTGCGACCTTCAGGCACGTTGAAAAAATCATCGATCGGCTTGGCCTGAAACTTGCCCTTTCGAGGATAGAGTGATCGGCGCGCCGGCAGCCTGTGGCGGCAGCCATATGCGCAAAATCGACGTCTTCAATCACATTTACCCCGAGGCGTACTTCCGCCGGATGATGGAGGTCGCGCCCGACTACAAGGACATCGGCAAGCGGATGCGGAATATCCCGATGCTGGTGGACCTGGACGTCCGCTTCCGCGTCATGGACCGCTTCGACGGGTACGAGCAGGTCCTGTCCATCGCGACGCCGCCGATCGAGAGGTTCGCGGATCGGGCGGCGGCGATCGAGCTGGCTCGCATCGCCAACGACGGGATGGCGGAGCTGGCGCGCCGTTTTCCGGATCGATTCCCCGCGTTCGTCGCGTCGGTTCCACTCAACGATGCCGAGGCGGCGGCCGACGAGACGCATCGCGCCGTCGGGAAGCTCGGAGCGCGCGGCATTCAGCTCTTCACGAACGCCCTCGGCAGGCCGATCGCCGCCCCGGAGTTCCTGCCGCTCTTCGAGGCGATGGCGGCGTACGACCTGCCGATCTTCCTGCACCCCTATCGTGGCGCAGACATGCCGGACTACAGCACGGAAGCCGGCTCGCAGTACGAGATCTGGTGGACGTTCGGATGGCCGTACGAAACCAGCGCTGCGATGGCGCGGATCGTCTTCGCCGGTCTGTTCGAAAGGTTTCCCAACCTGAAGATCATCACGCACCACATGGGGGGGATGGCGCCGTACTTCGAGGGACGCATCGGTCCCGGCTGGGATCAGCTCGGCGCGCGCACGTCTGACGTCGACTATTCCGGCGTGCTCAAGACGCTCACGCGGCGCCCGCTGGACTACTTCCGCCTCTTCTACGCGGACACCGCGCTCTTCGGGGCCTACGACGCGACCGTCTGCGGCCTCCGCTTCTTCGGCGCCGACCGCGTGCTGTTCGCGTCGGACGCGCCATTCGACCCCGAGAAGGGGCCGATGTACATCCGTGAGACGATTGCCGCGATCGATCGCCTGCCGATCGCGCAGGAGGACCGCGAGAAGATCTACTGGAGGAACGCGGCGGCGCTGCTTCGCCTGTAGCTGGGCCTTCGCCGCGCTGAGGCGGCGTCGGCCGCGCG
The DNA here is from genome assembly GCA_050745085.1 of Vicinamibacterales bacterium. GTDB lineage: Bacteria > Acidobacteriota > Vicinamibacteria > Vicinamibacterales > 2-12-FULL-66-21 > DATAEE01. Next base: position 6,408 of record JBOGJB010000048.1, on the reverse strand, counting down.
CCTCGACAAGCTCGGGCGCCCTGAGCCTGCCGAAGGACGCAGGCGGGTCGCGCGGTGCTATCCTCCTGCGCATGCCGAATCGCCTGCCGCTGCTGTCTGCAGCCCTGACGCTCGCCGGCGTCAGCCTGCTCGCGCAGTCCAGCCTGCCAACCCCGGAATCGGCGCTCGGCTTCCGGGCGGGAGCCGATTTCAGGCTCGCGAACTACGAAGAGTCGATCGCGTACTTCCGCAAGCTGGACGCGGCGAGCGATCGGCTCACCCTGATCGAGATCGGACGGACGACGCTCGGCCGCCCGTGGCAGGTCGCGCTCATCTCGAGCCCGGCCAATCTCTCCTCTGTCGAGAAGTACCGCGACATCGCCGTGCGTCTGGCGAGCCCGGAAGGGTTGACCGACGAGCAGGCGCGCACGCTCGCCCGCGAGGGGAAAGCGATCGTGCACATCGACGGCGGCCTGCACGCGAGCGAAGTCGCCGGCGCTCAGCACACGATTGAGCTCGCCTACGATCTGGTGAGCGGCGCCGCGGATCGGAAAATAGCCGCCATTCTCGACAACGTCATCCTGATGCTGTGGCCGTCGATCAACCCGGACGGTCAGACGATCGTCGCGGACTGGTACAGGTCGAACGTCGGCACGCCGTACGAAGTCGCCCCGCAGCCGGAGCTGTACCAGCGTTACATCGGCCATGACAACAACCGCGACGCGTACATGCTGAACATGATCGAGTCGCGGGAGATCGGCCGGACCTGGCGGCACTGGGAGCCGCAGATCATCTATGTGCATCACCAGTCGTCGCCGTTTCCGACCCGCATCTGGCTGCCGCCGTTTGCCGAGCCGATCGCGACGCAAGTCCCGCCGATCATGTCGCGAACGGTCAACATGATCGGCATGGCGATCGCGCGGGGTCTGGAGGAGCGTGGGCAGGTCGGCGCCACTCACATGGGAACCGGCTTCGACGCGTGGTACCCCGGCTACATCGACTATCTGCCGATGCTCCAGAACATCAGCGCGTTCTGGACGGAGACGGCGCTCTATCGCTACGCGACGCCGCACCTTTACACAATTGCCGACTACCCGCGCGACATGCGGGACCTCAGGCCACAGACGCTCTACCCGAGCCCGTGGCGCGGCGGATGGTGGCGGCTCCGGGACGCCGTTGACTACATGATCACCGCGTCGATGTCAGTGCTCGACTATGCGGCGAAGTACAGGGAAGAGCTGCTCTACAACCGGTATCAGGCTGGGCGCGATCAGATACGGAAGTACGAGCGCGAGCCGCCCTTCGCGTACTTCGTGCCGCGGCAGCAGCGCGATCCGGTGGCGGCCGTGGAGCTGCTCCGGCGCCTCGCCTTCAACGGCATCCGCGTGCACCAGTTGTCGTCGGCCGCGGTGCACGAAGGCGTCACGTACCCCGCCGGCACGTGGGTGATCGCGATGAATCAGCCGTTCGGCGAGCTGGTGCGGCAGGTGCTCGACGTGCAGGTCTATCCGGATCTGCGCGAGTTCCCGGAAGGACCGCCCGAGCAGCCGTACGACGCCGCCGGATGGACGCTGCCGCTGCAGATGGACGTGCGGGTTGTCGAGGCGCGCGCGCCGCTGACGTCCGAGTTCCGCGGCGCGATGCAGCCGCTCGGCGCGGCGAAGCCGACCTCGACGAATGGCAACGGGCCGCGGATCACCGCGGATCAGAGGCAGCCACGGATCAACGCGGATCTTCAGGAGGATGCCGCACCGTTCGACAGCGTGCCGGGCCCAGGCTTCGATACCCATCCCGTCGCCGCGGCCATCGTCCCCGCGGCGGGCGATATCGCGGGCGCCGGACCTGCGGTGGCGCTCGATCCGGCGCAGAACAACGCGTTTCGCGCGGTGAACGCTGCGTGGAAAGGCGGCGCGTCAGTTCGCGTCGACGGCGGGAGGCCCGGAGCCGGAGGGCGCTATGTCATCAGCGGAGCGGGGCCGGCCGCGATCGAGGGCTGGGTCCGGGACCTGGCCCTGAAAGCGGAGCGCACCGCCGTCTCCGGAGTGGAGCTCCGGAAACCCAGGCTCGCGCTCTATCAACCCTGGACGGCGAGCATGGACGCGGGCTGGACCGAGTGGCTGCTCGAGCAGTATCGGTTCGATTTCGTCAACGTGCGAAACGCGGACATCCAGGCGGGCGCTCTCAGAGAGCGGTTCGATGTGCTCATCCTCGCCGACGACCGGCCGGCCTCGATCGTGGATGGTTTCGCGCCCGGCTCGGTCCCGCCGCGGTACGAGGGCGGCATCGGCGCGCGCGGCGTGCGGGCGCTCGACGAGTTCGTGCGCGATGGCGGCACGCTCGTGTGCCTGAACCGCAGCAGCGAGTTCGCGATCGAGCGGCTGCAGCTTCCTGTGAAGAACGTGACGGCCGGCCTCAAGCGACAGGAGTTCTTTGCCAGCGGATCGATCCTGCAGGTCACGACCGATCCGGCGCATCCCGTCATGAAGGGAATGCGGCAGCAGGCGGCGGTGTTCTTCGACGGCAGCCCCGCGTTTCAGCCACAGGACGGATTCCGTGGTGACGTGCTGGCGCGGTATGAGCCGAAGGGCTCGCCACTCCTCTCGGGATATCTGCTTGGAGAACGTTTTCTGCAGGGACACGCGGCCGCGCTCGACGTGCGGCACGGCGACGGCCATGTCATCCTGATTGGATTTCGCCCGCAATGGCGCGGCCAGCCGTTCGGCACGTTCCGCGTGCTCTTCAACGCGGTGCTGTTTCATGGCGCGCCCGCCGCCGGCGCGAAGGGAACGCCGGGCTTCTGGGGGCCGCCGGCGGCGAAGGAGTGACAAAGGCCCGTGGCTGCCTATCTGAATCTCGCCCGTACCGAGTTGGACGGTCGCGCCGCCGCAGCCATAGCCGCGCTTGAGGACTGCACGGCCTGCCCGCGCGACTGCCTCTCTCGAGAGCCTCGAGCTGATGAGCGGTCTCGTGGACGTCTACATGCCGGATTTCAAGTACTGGTCGAGCGAGGCAAGCCATCGTTACCTCAAGGCCGCGGACTATCCGGAGGTGGCGCGCCGGATGATCCGGGCGATGTACGAGCAGGTCGGGCCGCTGCGGTTCGACGAGCGGGCTTGACGAAACGCGCGCCATTCTGGACTGGATTGGGAGAGAGCTCGGACGGAACGCGTACGTGAATCTGATGGATCAGTACTATCCGGCCGGGCGCGTCGGCCGTGATAGCTTCCACGAAATCAACCGCAGGCTGACCGTCGCCGAGTTCGACGAGGCGCGGCGGTACACGATCGGCCTGGGCATGCGGCTCGACGAGCGGCGTCCGCACGCGGCGCTGCGGCGTCGGTATCTCATGCCGGTGTAACCCCAATCTCGCGGTGCCTCAAACCGGCTTCGACGCGCGACCATCGGAGGCGTCTTGGCCGCATACTGGCCGGCGTGTGATACTCGTGCCCCGGCAGTCAGGAGGTCAGGGCATGGTCCTGTCAGCGCGGTTTCTTGCGTCGGTGTCGTTTTGCGTCTGCTGTGCTGCGGCGCTGGCCTCGGCGCAGTCGCCGCCGGCGCAGGCTCAGTCCCAGCCGCCGGCCGAGCGCCAGCGTCCGCAGATCCAGATCCAGATCGACGAGCAACGGGCGCGCTCGCTCTACGTCAGCAAGGACCCGAAGGATCACGCGCCCGGCTACAACTTCCAGCGCGACATCGACGGGAAAGCAGAGATCGATCGGCGCTACGCCGAGGCGAGCCGCGGCGTGATGGACTTCAAGAAGATCACGTATCGAAGCCGTGTGGGGGACCTCGACGTCCCCGCGTATCTCTTCCAGCCGCTCGCCATCCGGGGCGCGCACGGTCACGCGGCGATGGTGTGGGTCCACGGTGGCGTGCACGGCAACTGGGGCATCAGCATGTTTCCGTTCGTCAAGGAGGCGATCGAGCGCGGGTACGTCATCATCTGCCCTGAGTACCGCGGCAGTACGGGTTACGGCGAACAGCACCACAACGCGATCGACTACGGCGGGTACGAAGTCGACGATGTGATGAGCGCCGTGGATTACCTCAAGACGCTGCCGCACGTCGATCCGTCGCGGCTCGGCATCATGGGCTGGAGCCACGGCGGTTACATCACGCTCTTCTCCGTCTTCCGCGACGCCACGCCGTTCAAGGCCGCGGCCGCCATGGTTCCGGTGACGAACCTCGTGTTCCGCTTGTCCTTCAAGGGTCCGCGCTATCAGCACAGCTTCTCGACCCAGTCACGGGTCCAGGGGCTGCCGTTCGAGAAGCCCGACCTCTACATCGAGCGTTCACCGCTCTATCACGTGGACAAGCTGCGCGTGCCGCTCCTCGTGCACGTCGCGACCAACGACACCGACGTCAACTTCGTCGAGGATCAGCAGATCGTCGACGCGCTCCGGTCGCGCAAGCCGGACCTCGCTGAGACGAAGGTCTATGTCGATCCGACGCCGGGGCCTGCGAGCGGCGGCCACACGTTCAACCGGCGCGTGAACATGAAAACGCTCGAGCGCGACGACTCCCCGGAGCAGCGCGACTCCTGGAATCGGACGTGGACGTTCTTCGAGTGGCACCTGCGGCCATATCTCGACAAGCCGGCCACGACGTCCAACGGTGTCAAGTGAAGGTCTTCCTGTCGGCGCCGGCACTGGCCCTTGCCTGCCTGACTGCCTCCGGCCAGGAAGGGCAGCTCCGGCTCTCGGTCCCCGCTCGTCCGCTGCTCATCGTCGGGGGCACGTTGATCGACGGAACGGGCGCACCGCCGCGTAGAAACGACGGGATTCTCATCGAGAAGGGGCGCCTCCGGACTGTCGGCTCGGAGGCGCTCAGACGCGTTCCCCGCGAAGCGCGGACCATCGACGCGAGCGACAAGTGGATCATGCCGGGCCTCATCGACGGCCACGTCCACTTCTTCCAGACAGGCGGGCTGGACGCGCGTCCCGACGTCGTGCCGAATCCCGCAGGCACACCCTACCGCGATGTCGTGGGCGAGATCCGACGTGCGCCCCAAAAGTACCTCCGGTCGTACATCTGCGCGGGCATCACCGGTGTGGTCGATCCGGGAGGCCCGCTGTGGACGTTCGATCTTCGTGAGAGCCGGGAGGACGATCGCCTCTCTCCCCGGATTGCGGTGAGCGGGCCGCTGCTCGCCACGTACGATCCGCCCGCTCTCGAGCTGGACGACGACGAGCCGATCTGGTTGATGAAGGATGAAGGGCAGATCGGCGGCCTCGTCGAGCGACTGGCCGCGCGGCGCCCGGACATGGTGAAGATCTGGTTCGTCACGAGGCGCGGCGATGATCTGGAGAAACAGTCCGCGCTCGTGCGCGCCGCGATCGCCGCGATCCACGCGCGGAAGCTCCGCGCCGCCGTGCATGCTACGTCGCTCGAGACCGCGCGCATCGCCGTGAAGGCGGGCGCCGACATCCTCGTGCATTCGATCGGCGACCGCGATGTGGACGACGAGTTCGTGACGGAGGTCGCGCGGCGCGGGGTGATTTACGTCCCAACAATTATCGTCGGTCGATCTTATCGAGAAGTGAGGACGCGCAGCGTCTCGTTCGAGCCGTTCGAGCGCGACTGCGCGCCGGCGGGCACGATCGAGTCGTTCGACGCGCTAAAGGACCTGCCCGAGTCGCTGCTGCCGCGACCCCAGGCACTGCCGGCCGATCCCACGGCCGTGCTCCAGCGGAACCTGAAGCGGCTTGCCGGGGCGGGCGCCGTAATCGCCGCGGGCACCGACGCCGGCAACACGCGCACGCTGCACGGACCTTCTCTGCATCGCGAGTTCGTGCTGATGGCCGAGGCGGGGCTTTCACCGATGCAGATCCTCGCGTCTGCCACATCGAACGGCGCGCGCTTGATGGGGCGTGACGACGTGGGGCGCGTCGCGGAGGGTCTGCACGCGGACCTCCTGATCCTGAACGCCGATCCGTTGGCGGACATCCGCAACACGCGGCGGATTCATGCCGTATTCAGGGGCGGGAGTCTTTACGAGAAGTGAACGAGACGCACTGAGCAGACAGCTCATGGCAAGGGAGCTGCCCCGGTTCGTGGCCGGCGACCTTGCCCGCATCGGTCCGGCCGGCTAGCATCCCCGGGTGAAGTCGACGCTCACCGCCGCCTCTCCAACTACCGACACGAGCTTCCGGCTCTTCCTCCAGTCCGAGCTCGCGCGGCGCTGCGGCCGCAACGCGCAGTACTCGCTGCGGGCGTTCGCCATGCACCTCGGCGTGGATCACTCGACGCTGTCGCAGTGGCTGCGCGCGCGGCGCCCGATGACGACGCGCAGCATCGAGACGGTCGGCTCGAAGCTCGGTCTGTCGACGACCGCGATCCAACACTACGTCGAGCACGCGAGTCGCGACGAGGGACCGTCACCGACGGCGTGGATCCTGACCGGGGAGACGGTCTCGCTGATCGCTGACT
>JBOGJB010000047.1:0-17649 GCA_050745085.1 Vicinamibacterales bacterium | reverse complement strand
CGAGGCAGCGGTCGAGACGGCGCGCATCGCGCGACGCGCCGGCGTGCCGATCACGACTGACCTCGACCGGGTAACGGAACGCACGCCCGAGCTGGTCTCGCTCGCTACCCATCCGATTTTCGCCGAGCAGGTGCCGGCGGCGCTGACAGGCGAGGCCGATCCTGAACGCGCGTTGCGGGCGCTCCGGCGCGCGCATCAAGGCCTGCTGACGGTGACGCTCGGCGCACACGGCGCCGCGGCGCTCGACGGCGACCGGTTCATCACCATCCCCGGTCACCACGTGCGGGCCGTGGACACCACCGGCGCCGGCGATGTGTTCCGTGGCGGGTTCATCTATGGGCTGGTGCGCGGGTGGAGCGCCGATCGGATGCTGCAGTTCGCCAACGCCGCGGCCGCCGTGAGCTGTACGCGGCCGGGGGCGATCGACGGCGCCCCCGCCCTGGATGACGTCCACCTGCTCCTCAACGGCTCGGATTAAGGAGGATTTGGCGATGCGGGTCATGCCGATACTGCCGATGGTCCTGTTGACGACCCTGTCAGTCACCGCACCGGCGGCGCGAAGCCAGCCGGATGAGTCCGCGGCCGTCCGTGAGGTCGTGAGGCAGTACGTCGATGCGCGCGAGCGCCGCGACGCACTGGCAATCGAGGCGCTCTTCACGGAGGATGCCGATCAGCTCACATCTTCGGGCGAATGGCGGCGGGGGAGAAGCGAGGTCGTGCGCGGCACGCTCGCATCCTCCCAGGCGACCGGCGGCACGCGCACGATCACGATCGAGACCGTCCGGCTTCCCGCTCCTGGCGTGGCGCTCGCCGACGGGCGCTACGAAATCAGTGGCCTGGCAGGAGACGCGACCCGCCGGATGTGGACGTCGTTCGTGATGACGCGAGGGCGCGACGGCTGGCGGATTGCCGCAATTCGAAACATGCTGCCGGCGCAACCGGCGCCCCAGAGGTGACGGCCAGCGTCAGGGTGCGGTAGCCGGCGGGGTTTCAGCAGGGACGCGCCCGCCCAGATCGCGATCCAGGTCGAGCAGCGACGCCGGATCGCTGCCGACGAGTTTGAACTTCCCGACGATCTCGCGCGCGGTCTTCTCTTCTTCAACCTGTTCGGTCAGGAACCATTGCAGCTCGGCCACCGCGGCGAAGGCCTTCTCCCTGAACGCCAGCTCGTAGAGTGCGTCGATGTCGCGGCTGACCTCGTGCTCCTGCTCGAGCGCCTTCTCGAAGACATCCGCGAGCGACGCAAACGTCCCGCGCGGCTGCTCGATCGCCTTCAGCTGAACAACGCCGCCGCGGGCGAGAACGAAGTCGAAGAGCTTCATTGCGTGCATGTACTCTTCCTGGCTCTGCAGACGCAGCCAGCGCGACGCGCCGGTGAAGGTCCGTCCCTCGCACCACGCGGACATCGCCAGGTACGAATACGACGCGCTCAGCTCCGCGTTAATCTGACCGTTGATCGCGTCGATCACGTTCTTGTTCGCCACGAGCCGCTCCTCCAGCTAATCTCTACGTAATGACGGGGCCCACTTTCAGCCTGAGCATACACGCGGACTATCGGTGCCGTCACGCCGGCGCCTGCTGCACCGCCGGGTGGGAGATCCCCGTCGAAGTGCACCGCCAGCCGCTCGTCGGGGCGGCGACGCTGGCCACCGCGGGTGGCTGCCGCTTCTTCGACGCCGGCGGCCAGCGCCTGTGCGCCCTCCACCGCGACCACGGCCACGACGCGCTCCCGATGGCCTGTCAGCAATTCCCCCGCCGGGTCCTCCTCGACGACCGCGGCGCGCACGTCGCCCTGTCGCACTTCTGCCCGACGGCCGCGTCCATGCTGTTTCGAGACGACGTCCCGCTCGAGATCGTCGCGGACCCGCCTGCCTACCCGCGCGACACCCGCTACGAGGGTATGGACGCACGCGGCGCGCTGCCGCCTCTCCTCGCGCCGGACGTGCTCATGGACCTCGAGAGCTATTCGGCGTGGGAGCGCGAGGCCGTTCGCCTGTTCGCACGGGACGACTGGACGGCCGACCAGGCGCTCGCCGCGCTTGCGTCTGCCACCGCCACGCTGTCCAAATGGCGCCCGGGCGACGGCGAGCTGTTGGACGCGGTCACCCACGCCTTCGCCCGGCACGTCTCGTATTCAGTTTCCCCTCGGACGGACCTCCGGCTGTCACGCCCCGTACGCCGGTACGCCGCAGCCAAGGTCTTCGGCAGCTGGGCTGCATACCAGTCGGATCGACTGACCGACGTCGTCGCCAATGTACGGAAGGCGCTGAAGGTGCTCGTAACAGAAGCGGAACGAATCTGTAAGGAGTCGGGACGACCGGTTGACGAAACAGTTCTGCACGAAGCTGCGCAGGCAGCAGATTACCGATTGCTGCACCGGGTGGTAGAAACGCCGGGCGCCTGACTTCGGTGTCCAATCGAAAAGAGCCGACCCTGCGATGCGCTGAATAGCAGCCCTGAAGGGCTGCGCTACACTGTTAGGGCTCCCCCTCAATAACGTATGCGCCACAACGCTGCCCGTCTGGCCCTGGCCGTCGTGTGTCTTCTTTCGCTCGCTCCTGCCGCGTCCGCGCAGTCGGCGCTGACCGTCGTCTCCGCCGGGCCGACCGGCGAGATGGCGGAGCTCGATCAGGCGAACGAAATCCGGATCGTCTTCTCCGAGCCGATGGTCGTGCTCGGGCAGATTCCGCAGCCGGTCCGCGCCCCGTTCGTCCGGATCCGCCCCGCCATGGCCGGCGAGTTCCGCTGGTCCGGCACGACCGTGCTGATCTTCACGCCCGACCGGTCGAAGCCGCTGCCATACGCGACCGAGTTCGAAGTGACGGTCGACGCGTCGGCGACAGCGGTCAGCGGCCGCAAGCTGGCCACGCCGTATCGCTTCAGCTTCACGACGCCGACCGTGAAGCTGCGCGAGACGCACTGGTACCGGCGGAACAGCCGCGCAGGCGATCCGATCGTGATCGTGCTGCGGTTCAACCAGCTGGTGCAGCCGGCCGATGTCCTGAACCACGTCACGCTGGCGTACCAAGCGCATGAGTTCAAGCCGCCCGCGTTGACGGCCGCCGCGCGCGCGCGGATGAAGACCGCGGACCCGGCGTCGCTCCAGCGCTTCGACGCCAAGGTCGCGATGGCCGCGTCGGCCGCGGCGGCGACGATGACGGTGCCTGGCGCGCTCGCCGACGACTGGGACAAAAAGCGCTTTCCACCCTCGCCGGATCGCGTTGTCCTTCAGGCGCCGGCCATGCCGCCCGACAGCTGGCTGCGCGTCACCGTCCGGCCGGACGTGCCGTCGCCCGCCGGACGTGAGACGCCCGGCACCGAACAGACCTTCACCATCAAGCTCGAGCGCACGTTCTTCGTCGACGGCTTCGACTGCGATTCGGGGTGCGATCCGGAGCGCTGGAATCCGGCGAGGCTGCGCGCCGACGCGCCGGCCGAGCGTTGGCGCAAGGCCGTGTCGGTGATCGACATTACGGATCCGAAGCGAGAGCAGGCCGTGTCCCGATCGGCGAAGCCGCCGCGCCGCCATCCGACCGACCAGCTTTCGTGGCTCACACTCGAGGACGCGGGCTTCGAGCGCCAGCCGCCCGCACGAACCTATCTCGTCCGCGTGGACGGAAACCTCCAGGCGGCCGATGGCCAGACGCTCGGCCACAACTGGATCGGCATCGTTGAGAACTGGCACCAGCGCGCGTTCACGAGCTTCGGCGACGGCCACGGCGTGTGGGAGTCGTCTGGCGGCCTGCTGCTGCCGTTCTATTCGCGCAACTTCCGGAACGTGACGCAGTGGGCCGTGCCGCTCGCGACCTCCGAGCTGATGCCCAAGGTGATCGAGCTGCAGGCGCAGGAATTCCGGATGACGCCGTCCGGGCCGGGCGAGCGCCGCGGCCTGCCGGTCACGGCGGACACGATTCAGTCCCACGGTCTGAACCTCAGGCCGGCCGTGAACCCGGCGGGCACGGGGCTCGTCTGGGCCGGCGTCCGGGAAGCGGATGCGATCCCGCGCGCGACGCTCTACACGGCGAACCGCGCGCGCTCGACGATCGTTCAGGTCACCAACCTGGGGATCAACGTCAAGGACAGCCCCGAGAACACGCTCGTCTTCGTGACGCGTCTCGACACCGGCGCGCCGGTCGCGGGCGCTGGCGTCTCGATCATCACGCCCGACAACTCTACGTTCTGGAAAGGCACCACGGGGGCGGATGGGCTGGTGCTGGCGCCGAAGACCCCGCTGCGCGGTCCCAAGGAATGGTGGCTGTTCTCCTTCCTCGTCCTCGCCGAGAAGGATGGCGACATCGCGTACTCGGCGAGCGACTGGACCGAGGGCATCTCGCCCTGGGACTTCGGGCAGCGGTTCAGCCTCTACGAGGCAAGCCCGCTCCTGCGGGGCACCGTGTTTACGGACCGCGGTGTGTACCGGCTCGGCGAGGAAGTCCACGTCAAGGCGATCCTCCGCAGCGACATGACGGGCGGCATCAAGACGCTCGCCAGCGGGGCGCCGATCCACATCAGCGTCCGCGACAGCCGCGACAAGGAAGTCGACAAGCGCACCATCAAGATGAACGGCTGGAGCAGCGCCGAATGGACGATGCGGCTGCCGGCCGACGGGGCCCTCGGGAGCTACTCCATCGTCGCGAGCATGAGCGAGCCGAAGGAGCCGGCCGACGAGGACGAACGCAACGAGATGCGCTGGGATCCGGCGGCGGAGCAGGAGCGCGTATACGGCAGCTTCCTGGTCGCCGCCTACCGCAGACCGGACTTCCGCGTGGACGCAACGCTCACCGCTGGCCCGGCGATCGCCGGCGTCACGCTCGAGGGCGTCGTCACGGCGCGCTACCTGTTCGGTGCCGTGATGGCCGGCCGTCCTGTCACCTGGAGGTTCTTCCGCGCGCCGGAGGCCGGCGTCACGCCTCAGATCCTGGATCGATTCCCCGGCGACAGGTTCACCTTCCTCGACTGCTGCACCGGGCAGCGGCCAGATGTTGAGCAGGTTGGCGGCGGGGAGGGAAAGCTGAACGACAGGGGTGAGATCGCGCTGACGCTGGAGACACCAATCGGCGCCGGCCAGCCGTACCGCTACACCGTGGATGGCGACGTCGAGGACGTCTCCCGACAGCACATCGCCAACCGCGCGAGCGTCGTCGTGCATCCGGCGCCGTGGTACATCGGCCTGAAGCGCACCGACTATTTCGTCGAGCAGAAGCGCGGGGTGGAGACGGCGGCCGTCGCCGTCACACCGGACGGGCGAGTGACCCCGGGCGTGACGGTCAAGGTCACGCTCACACAGATCCAGTGGAACAGCGTCCGGCGCGCCGAGGGGAACGGCTTCTACACCTGGGAGACGCACCGCACCGAAGTGGACTCGGGCTCGTGGACGGTGACGACGATGGACGAGCCCGTGCCGCTGTCGATCCCGCTGTCGAGCGGCGGCTATTTCGTGCTCAAGGCGACGGCGGGCGATGCCGAAGGCCGAAAGACGACGACCTCGCAGGGGTTCTACGCGCTCGGCGAGGGCTACACCGCGTGGCAGCGGTTCGACCACAACCGGATCGAGCTCGTCGCGGATCGCGCGCGTTACAAACCCGGCGACACGGCGCGCATCATGATTCAGTCTCCCTGGGAACAGGCGACGGCGCTCGTGACGACGGAGCGGGAAGGGATCCGCTCGCACCGGCAGTTCGCGCTCACGTCGACGCAACAGTCGATCACGGTGCCCGTGACGGAGCGCGACATTCCGAACGTCTTTGTCTCGGTGCTCCTCGTGAAGGGTCGTTCCGTTCCCGAAACAGAAGTCCAAGCGAAAGCCCAGACTGGAATCCAAGTGGGAAGGCGGTACTCGGAATCCGGAATTCAGGAGACTGTCCAGGATCCCAGCGACCCGGGGAAGCCGTCGTTCCGCCTTGGCTACGTGGAGCTGATGGTCGAGGACGCGTCGAAGCGGCTCACAGTGAACGTGAAGTCGAACCGTGAGGAATATCGACCAGCCGGCATGGCGAAGGTCGACGTCGAGGTCAGGGACAACCAGGGAAAGCCGGCCTCGAGCGAGGTCACGCTCTGGGCCGTGGACTACGGCGTGCTGTCGCTGACCGCGTTCCGCACGCCGGACGTGCTCGGCTCGGTGTACATCCCGAAGGCGCTCCAGGTGTTAAACACCGACAACCGTCAGCGCATCATCAGCCGGCGCGTGCTGACGCCGAAGGGCACTGACGAAGGAGGGGGTGGCGGCGACGATGCCGGCACGGGCAGCGTGCGCAAAGACTTCCGCGCGCTCGCGTTCTGGCTCGGGTCGGTCGCGACCGACGCGGGCGGCCGCGCGTCGGTGGACGTGAAGCTGCCGGAGTCGCTCACGACGTACCGAATCATGGCGGTCGGCGGCGACCGCGCGTCGCGATTCGGGTCGGGCGAGAGCGAGATCCGGATCAACAAGCCGGTCCTGCTCCGGCCGACGTTCCCGAGGTTTCTCGCCGTCGGCGATCGGGTGCACTTCGGCTCGGTCGTGACGAGCCAGCTCTCCGAGCCGGGCACTGCCGTCGTCACGATCAAGAGTCTCGATCCGGGCGTCCTCGAGTTCCGCGGGACCAGCCGGCAGGACGTAAGGGTTGGGGCCAAGGGGCAGAGCGAGGTCCGGTTCGAGGCGGTCGCGAAGACGATCGGACGCGCGCGTGTGTCGATGAGCGTGCGGCTGAACGGCGAAGGGGACGCGTTCGAAGACACGATCCCGGTCGAGATTCTTTCGTCGCGGGAAACCGTCGCGGCCTACGGCCAGGCCACTACCGCGATCGCGACCGAGAAGCTCACCGTTCCCGAAGGAGTCGTGCCCGGCGTCGGCGGCCTGCACGTCGAGCTGTCGTCCACGGCGATGGTCGGCCTCGGCGAAGGGGCGCGCTACCTGGTGGAGTATCCGTACGGCTGCGCTGAGCAGCGATCGTCGCGCACGCTCGCCCTGCTGCTCGCGGCCGATCTCGGCGACGCGTTCACGCTGCCTGGAATCGACGCGAAGAAGCTTGGGCCGATCGTGCAGACGTCGCTCAAGGAGCTTGAAAAATTCCAGTGCCCCGGCGGTGCGTTCGCGTACTGGCCGGGCTACTGCCACGGAGACCTGGCGTACCTGACGAGCTACGTACTCCACGTCATGCAGAGCGCGAAAACACTGAAGCACGACGTGGACAACGACGTGCTGAGGCGCGCGTCCGCGTACCTGGAGGAAGCGCTCGCGGAGCCTCCGCCCACCAACGAGGCGTGGATGCCGTCGTACACCGCCTGGGAGGCGTTCGCTGTCAAGGTGCTCGCCGACGGCGGCAACCCGCAGGACAGCCACGTCAGCCGTCTCTACTCGTACCGCGAGCGCATGCCGGTCTTCGGGCTCGCGCACCTGTATGACGCGATCGCGTCGAGGAACTCCGCCGATCCGCGGCTGGAAGAGGTTCGACGCCGCCTCACGAACGCCATCCTCCCCGAAGGGGGCAGCGCGCACGTCGAGGAGCTGGACGACCCGTACCTTTGCTGGTATTGGAGCTCGAACGTGCGATCGACCGCTATCGTGCTCGACTCTCTCGTTCGGCGCGGCGGTGCCGAACCGCTGGTTCGCGGCATCGTCCGCTGGATGATGAACGCGCGCGAGAACGGCCGCTGGGGCAACACGCAGGAGAACGCGTGGGCCATGCAGGGACTGGTCAACTACTACCGGCGGTTTGAGTCCGAAATCCCAGACTTTACTGCGGTCGTGAAGTTCGGAGACGCCGAGATGGCGCGCGACACGTTCCAGGGACGATCGGCCGAATCGCTCGCGCGCGACGTGCGGATGCCGGAGCTGATCGCGAAGGCCGGCGCGGGCCAGACAAAGCCCCTGACCTTTTCGAAGGAGGGGACCGGCACGCTCTTCTACGTCGCGCGCCTTCAGTACGCGGCAGACCGCGTGTTCCACGACAGCCTCGACAAAGGGTTCGGCATCTCGCGCCGCTACGCGCCGATTGCCGATGCGCTGGCCGAGCCGCAGGCGCCAGGGACGACGTTCAAGGCGGGCGATCTGATCCGCGTGACGCTTACGCTGAACCTGCCGAAAGAGCGTCGATGGGTGGCCCTCGTGGATCCAATTCCAGCGGGCTTTGAGCCGGTTGAATCCTGGTTCCAGACGACGGCGGCGGACCTGTCGAAGCGGCAGCGGGACGAGGACGAAGGGATGGGGCGCGGCTGGCGGAGCTGGTGGGAGCACGGCGGGTTCGACCACGTGGAGCGCCATGACGACCGCGTGATGCTCTTCGCCACGCGCCTGAGCGAAGGCCGTCACGAGTTCTCGTACATCGTCCGCGCGACGACAGCCGGCACGTTCAAGACCGCACCGGCGCACGTCGAAGAGATGTACGAGCCTGAGGTCTTTGGACGGACGGCGACAACCATCGTGGAAATCAGACGATAGTTCTTAGTGCCTGGTCCTTAGTGCTTAGTGTGACTTCACTCGCGACTGCAAAGATTCGACGGCCGAGTGTCCTGCGTCCGCGCTGGCTGATTGCGGGTCTTGTGCTCGCCGTCGTGACCTGGGTCCGTATGGGACCGCTGCCTGAGGGCTTTCTCGTTCTGTCGGCGGCCGACTCGACGATGGTCGTGGACCGAAATGGCGTGCCTCTTTACGAGGCGCGCGGCGGAGGCGGGATCCGCGGCGAGACGTTGATCGCCGACACACTCCCGCAGACGCTGATCGACGCGACGCTGGCCGCCGAGGATCATCGCTTCTTCCGCCATCCTGGCGTCGATGCGATAGCGCTGGCTCGCGCCGCGCGGCGCAATCTGGCCGAGGGGCGGGTCGTCGAAGGAGGCTCGACTCTCTCGCAGCAGGTCGTGAAGCTGCTGGCCGCGCGTGCAACCGACCGCGCGGGCCGTCCGGCGCCGCGGCGCCGATTTCCCGACAAACTGCACGAGATGGTGCTCGCGCTGCGGCTCGAGCATCGTTTGTCGAAGCGCGGAATCCTCGCGCTGTATCTGAACGTCGCGCCGTACGGCAATCAGATCGCCGGGGCGGAGCGGGCGAGCCGCGCGTACTTCGGCGTGCCGGCGTCGATGCTGACCCCGGCGCAGGCGGCGTTCCTGGCGGCGCTTCCCCAGCAGCCGTCGCGGTTCAACCCGTGGCAGCACCCGGACCGCGCCGCGCGACGCGGGCGCCGCGTGATCGTGCGGATGCGCGCGCTGGGCCTGCTCGACGAATCCCGCGCCGCCGAGGCGCTCGCCGAGCGGCTGAGCCTGAAGCGTGAGGCGCCTGCCTTCGCCGCCCCGCATTTCGTCGAACGAGTCCTCGGCGGCGCGTGGTCAGGCGTCGCGCAGCGCGGCTCGGTGGCGCACGGCTTCAGCCGTGCGACTCGTATCATCACGACGCTCGACGCGGCGCTGCAGGCCGAGGTGGCTGGGATCATCCGCAGCCAGCGGCGCGATCTGGATCGCCACGGCGCGCACAACGTGGCGGTGGTCGTCCTCGACAACAGACGAAGCGAGTGGCTCGCGTGGGAAGGGTCCGGTGACTACTTCGACGCCGCGCACGGCGGCGCGATCGACGGCGCGGTCACGCCGCGGCAGCCGGGCTCGGCGCTCAAACCGTTCACCTATGCGCTGGCGTTCGACAGCGGGTACGGGCCGTCCAGCGTCCTGCCGGACGTGCCGTCGCACTTTCCGACCGCCGAGCCGGGGGTCCTCTACAGCCCGCGCAACTACGACGGGCGGTTCCGCGGACCGATGCGCGCGCGGCTCGCGCTCGCCGGCTCCGAGAACGTCCCGGCCGTGGCGCTGCTGTCGGAGCTGGGACCGCCGGCGCTGGTGCGGTTTCTCCGCCGTGCCGGCTTCACGACGTTTGACAAGACCGTCGCGCACTACGGTCTGGGCGTCACACTCGGCAACGCCGAGGTGCGGCTCGACGAGCTGGTGCGTGCGTACGCCTCGTTCGCCCGCGGCGGGTTGTTTGTGCCCGCGGTCGGCGTACGGGGAGCGGCGGCACGGGTGGCGATGCGTTTGAGCAGCGATCGCGCCGCGTTCTGGATCACGGACATTCTCTCGGACGACAACGCGCGCGAGTATGTGTTCGGGCGCGGAGGCAGCCTCGAGTTCCCGTTCCCGGTCGCGGCCAAAACAGGGACCTCACAGGGCTATCGCGACAACTGGGCGGTCGGCTACACGCGCGACGTGACGGTCGGCGTCTGGGTGGGGAACTTCGATCGCGCCGCGCTGCGCAACTCGTCCGGCGTCACCGGCGCTGGGCCAATCTTCCACGCCGTGATGCTCGCCGCCGCGCGCCGCTACGGTTCACCGGTAACGGCCTTGGAGGCGCCGGTCTTCAGACCGGCGCGAACCACCCGGGACACCATCTGCACGCTCTCCGGCATGCACGCGAACGAGTCGTGCCCGACACGCGCGTCGGAGTGGATTGGCGTTGAGAATGAGCGCCTGCCGTGCAGCTGGCATCATCAGACGGATGAAGGTCCGCTCGTCGTCTGGCCAACGGAGTACCGCTCATGGGCCGCCGACCGCGGACTCGTTGCGAGCGGGCCTCGGCCCTCGGGCCTCGGGCCTCGGGCGGACCTCGGGGCTCGTGCCTCGGAGGGACCTCGTGCCTTGAATATCCCGCGAACTTCGGACCTGCACATCGTGAGCCCACCTGAGGGGGCAACCTATCTGATTGACCCGACCCTGCGCCGCGAATTCCAGACGCTGCCGCTGCGCGTTTCGGCGCCCGGTGGCGGATCGATCGAATGGCGCATCAATGGCAAACCTGCGGGCCGCACGGACGTCGACGAGACGCTGATGTGGCCGCTCCGACCCGGCGAGCATGTCGTCTCGGCGCGCGATTGGCGCGGCCGTACCGCCGAAGCGACCATCCTCGTGAAGTAAGACCTTCCGTATCAATGCGCACAGGCCAAGTCCTCGCCGGCGCCAACCTCGCTGCGTGCGTTCTCTTCGTCCTGCTGCGCGAGCCGGCGCACCCAGGCTACCTCGCCGATGTCGACGAGGCTCGACAAGCCGGAGGCGTATTCAGCATATCGGGCATCGACGGTACGATCGCCTGCCGCAACTTGCGCTCCTGGAGCGAATGGCATGGCGGTGAGGCGCTCGGGGTCAAGTTTCTCGAGGTCGCGAATCTCGCTCCACTTTTGTTGACTGGCATTGCTAATGTCGCAGCAGAGATCTTGGGTGTTGCGCGGCGTTTGTCGGCGTGCGGCTGGTCTTGGGCACTCGCCGTTTTATTTGTTGCTCTGTCAACGACGCAATGGCTCCTCGTGGGACGGCTCATCGAAAAAGCCTGGACTCGACTTCGCGCCCCGTGAGCTCCAGGACTATCGCGCGTGAGGATCGACGCCGCGCGGGTCTGCCACGGCTCCCGCGGGCCGGAACACGCGGCTCCGCTCGCAACCCTACCGCCCCGCGGCGGTCAGGGTATTTGTACCTCCCCACTTTCTGAACGGGCGGCACCGAGAACAGTCGGGACGCCGGACGCCCCTTGCTCGGCAGACCGCCGCGACGGCCTCGCTCCGCCGCCGTGTTGCGCTGTCGCTCATCCGGCCCGCTCCGACAGACCCGCGCGCCGTCGATCCCCACGCGCTCGGGTGCCTAACGCGGCGGGGCGTGGCGGCGGCCGACGACCTCACGGTCGCGCCGCCGCGCTGCGGAGCCGGAACGCGCGCGAGCGAGACTTCCGCGTCGACTTCCGTGACCACGATCCGTGGCGTCCGGAGAGCCCATGACGATGCAGGCCGTGGTCGGGCCAAGTGAGGATGACCCGATAGTCGACGCGCGGGCGTAAGGGTACCGAGCGGAGCGCGCGTTCCCGGCGCGAAGCCGTGGGGAGGCGGACGCCGTCACGCCTCGCCGCAGCATTGGTCCGTGAATGACTCAGAAATCGAGTCAACCGTGACTTCTGAACCGTATCCAGGCGTCAGTACCTCCAGCTCTTTGTATCCGCCCCCGACGGCGCCGTCTTGAGAATCCGGTCTTGAATCTTCGGCAGATACATCTGGTGGTAGCGCAGCCGCGAGATCGCGTTGGAACGCGTGTGATCGCCGTTCCAGCAGTGCTCCGCGCGGTCGCCGTAATCAATCTCTCCTTCGTACGGCGGGTTTTTTGTGCTCTTCAGGAAGTCCTCGACGAGGTAGACCGCGTTGTTCAGGTAATAGTTGTCCATGTCGCCGACATAGATGTTGATCTTGCCGCGCAGCTTCGCACCCAGCCCTTTCTCCCAGTCGCGCCGCAGGATGTGTGAGAGGTCGTAGTTCTCGCGCCAGTACTCCGCAACCGACTTGTCGATGACGCCCGTGCGCTTGTCCCAGATGCGTTTGGGATAGCCGTCCGGACCGACCGGCGAGAAGACGGCTTCCCAGATGTCCCACTGCCCGCCGGACCGCCCCTTCGTCCCGACGACCAGCTCGTGGCGGTTCATGTCTTCAATCGTCGTGCTGATGTGGCCGAGATAGTCCCGGTGTCCCGGCCGCCGCAGACGCTTCCAAGGGCCCTCGATGAAGTACGCGTTCGGATCCTTATAGATGTCGACGACGGTGTAGGCGCGGAAGTCGATTGGATCCGGGCAGGCCGCGTACGCGCCGTTGTACTGATCCGGATACATGATCTGCGCGCCCATCGCCTCCCAGCCGCCGGTTGACCCGCCGTACATGAACCGCGCCCACGGCTGGCCGAGGCCGCGGAACGTCTTCTCGATGTGCGGAATCAGCTCGTAGGTGATCGCGTCGCCGTACGGCCCGAGGTTGGCGGAGTTCACCGCGTACGAATCGTCGTAGAACGGGTTCGCGTGCTGGATCTCGATGATCAGCATTCGCGGGAAGTCGGCACCGGTCCAGTCCTTGTAAAGCTGATGCGCCTCCTCCTGCTGGATGCGGTTGTAGCAATCCAGCTTGAAACGCTCGCTGTACTCGCACTTGATGTTCGAGTCCGCCGGCTGCTCGCGGAAGCCTTCGAAGGTGTACGGAAAGTGGCCGTGGTAGATGACGAGCGGGTACCGCGCGTCCGGATGCTCGTCGAAGCCGTGCGGCAGCAGGACATGCGCTCCGAGGTGCATAGGCCGTCCCCAGAACTTTGTCAGGCGCTCGCTTTGGATTCGGACGTGTTTGATGTGCTTCGTCTCCGGCGGATCCGGGATCGGCGGGATGACCTTGTCGAGCGCGATTCTGATCGTCCCGCCCTTGGCCGGATCGATGTCGATCTGCTGCGATGTGCTGTAGAGGTTTCCCGGCGCGCGCGTCCACTGCTGCCCCTCACCGCGGTCCATCGGCAGCTTGACCACATGACCGTCGGATCGTCGGAAGGTCTCGTACTTGTGAAGCAGCGCCTGCACGTAGTACCGACCGGCCGGAACCTGCGAGAGGCTGTCGATCGGATAGCCGAACGCCGAGGTGTCAACGATCGCCTCGGCCCCCGGCTTCAGGCCGTCGACGTCGACGCCGAAGATCGCCTGCGTGTTCGGACCGTCGGCAATCTGGAGGCGCGGCTCGGCGGAGCCGTTCGTCGAGATCATGAGCAGCACGCGACCGTCGAGCGGGGTCGAGCTCTGGTCGGTGGAGAAGGTGACCGCGAACCGGAAGTCCGGTGCGCTCTCGAGGAGAGCGAATGTGGGACTGAGGAAGACCGCGAAGGCAAGCGCCGCGAGCAGTCGTGAACACATCGATTCGCTCCTCGGTTGACCGAGCTTAGAACAACCGACCGTGTCTTCTTGCCCCCGAGTCGCCGTCGGTAGACGCCGACGCTGGCGCACCTTGCGCCGCGAACGCCGACGGCTCGACATCGAAGACGGCCGTAACGGGCCCGTGGTCGCTCGTGCCGAACTCCCGCGCCACGCTGGACGTCGTCGCTTTCGACGCGATCGACTCGCTCGCCAGCACGTAGTCGAGCCGCCAGCCGATGTTGCGCTGCCGCATGTTGCGCCACGGCGCCCACCAGGTGAAGAGGTTGTCGTTGTCCGGGTCGAGCGCGCGGCCGACGTCTATGAGGCCGCGGCTGATGATGCGCTCGATGATCGCCCGCTCTTCCGGTAGCTGGCCGACGGCGCGCGGCTTGCGCTCCTTCGG
This sequence comes from Vicinamibacterales bacterium, assembly GCA_050745085.1. Lineage (GTDB taxonomy): Bacteria > Acidobacteriota > Vicinamibacteria > Vicinamibacterales > 2-12-FULL-66-21 > DATAEE01. The sequence continues at coordinate 3,598 of JBOGJB010000047.1, read as the reverse complement.
GTGCACGTCGCGCTCCGTCCGCGCGACGTTCAGATCGCCGCACAACACCACAGGCGTCCCGGCCGCACGGAAGCTTTCGGCGAACGCATCCAGCGCCTCGAGGAACTTCATCTTGGCGATGAAGTCTTTGTTACCGTTCGGCACGTAGATCGAGGCGACGGCGAGCGCCCCCATGCGCGCGACGACGATCCGCGTTTCGAGGTCGAATGGCGGGTGCGAGAACCCAGGCGGCGCGGGGAAGGTCTGCTTGCGCACGTGCAACCCGACGCCCGAGTAGCCGCCAAGGCCGTGCCAGTAACACCAGTACCCCTCCATCTCGCACAGCGCGGGCGGCACCTGGGCCGTCGGGGCCTTGATCTCCTGCAGGCAGGCGACGTCCGGCTGCTCGCGCTCGATCCATTGCTGGACCTCCGCCTGACGAGCGCGGATGCCGTTGACGTTCCACGTGGCGATCTTGAGCGGCACTGTCCGATGGCGAACGGGGGCGTGGCGGATTCGAACAACAGGAGGCGCAGCCGCCGTCGTAACCCATTGACATCATACGTCTTTCCTGCGCTCCGCTCGGCACGTCGCTCGCGTAGGATCCCGCTGCTGGTCGCGATCTTCGCGGGGGTCGCGCTGCTCCTGGCCGCGGTCGGGATCTTCGGCGTGATGTCGTACTCGGTGGCGCAGCGGACGCGCGAGCTGGGGATTCGGATTGCGCTCGGTGCCGGACAGGGCGCCGTCCACCGGCTGGTCGTGGGTCAGGCGATGACGCTCGCGGTCGCCGGGCTCGGCCTCGGCCTTGTCGCCGCGCTGCTCCTCTCGTCCGCACTCGAGAAGATGCTCTTCAACCTCACGCCGACCGATCCCCCAACGTTCGCCGCGGTCGCCGGGGTGCTGTTCGTCGTCGCGCTCGTGGCGAGCTGGCTGCCGGCGCGGCGCGCGTCGAGGGTCGATCCGGTGGTGGCGCTCCGCGCAGAGTGAATCACAGCATTGCAGAATTGAGAACTGTGAATTGCCCGTCCGGCAATTGCCAATTCTCAATTCTGCAATTTACGGAATTCGACATTGACCTCCGGCTGAAGCTGCATCGACAGCCCCTTGGTGTTCTTCAGCTTCTCGCGCGCCTCGGCGAGCGGCATCGTGCCGTCGGTGATCGCGCCGAACGTCTCGAAGTCCGCGCCGCTCGTCATCAGCTGGTTGAAGTCGATCGCGAGCAGCGTGACCTTCGACCCCGCGACATAGTCCGCGTTCGTCTTCACGATCGGTCCGCCCACCTCGACGGCGACCGACGCGCGGAGCCCGTCGAACATCGTCTTGAACTGCTCCATGAGCGCCTTGCTCATCGCCGAGTCGTCCAGCTTCGGCATCGGCGAGGCGTGTGACTTCGCCCGGTCTTTCAGCGCCTTCTCGATCGGCATCACGATCGTGAGCTTCGCAGGCGCGGCGGCGCCCGCCGGCGCGAAGCGGAACGTCATCAGCTCGGGGGCGGAGTCGGTCATCGCCATAGCGGACTCGGAGCGCATGTTGAACTTCAGCTTCGAGATGTCCTTGAAGGCGTAGGTGACCATCACGCCCTCCCAGCCGTCCTTCTTCATCGGCTGCATGGACTGAAAGGTCACGCCCTCACCCATGCTGGCCGTCGCCTCGCGCATCTTCGCCTCGCTGAAGATGTCCTTCGGAGCCGGCGCCGTTCCCTCCTTCTTCTCCTTCTCGGGCTCGCTGGCGGACTGGAAGGTATTCAGCAGCTCCATCGTCGCCGCTTTGAGGAGAATGGTGTTCGTGATCGTGCCGCTGCCATCCGGCTGCACCGCGATGATCGAATCGGATGAGAAGCAGCCGGCCGAAAGGACCGCACAGACGACGGCGAGCAGTCGCGCCAGACGCATAGGACTCTTCTCCAGGGGAACAAGACATTATCGCATGCCCAAGTACGAAGTTCGAAGTACGAAGGCTGAAGTGAAGTAATAAGGCTAAAGTAGCAAGTTACCTGGCGCTTCCTACTCGGCACGTCCTACTTCGAGCTTTACTTCGACCTTCGTACTTCGAGCTTCGTACTTGAGCATGACTCCCCTTGACCGGTTTCTGCGTTACGTCACGATCGACACCCGGTCCGATGAGCGGTCATCGTCGTCGCCGAGCACGCCGGGGCAGATCGATCTGCAACGCCTGCTCGTGACGGAGTTGAAGGCGATCGGCGTGACCGACGTCGAGCTGGACGCCAACGGCTACGTGATGGCGACCGTGCCGGCGACGAGCGCGAAGGCCGGCGTCCCGGTGATTGGCTTCATCGCGCACATCGACACGTCGCCCGAGATGCCGGGCGCAGGCGTGAAGCCGATCGTCCATCGCGCGTACGACGGCCGCGATCTTGTCCTCCCCGACGATCCGTCCGTCGTGCTCCGTCTCTCCGAGAACCCGGAGCTCTCGGATCAGATGGGGCATGACATCGTGACCGCGTCCGGGACGACGCTGCTCGGAGCGGACGACAAGGCGGGCGTGGCGGAGATCGTGGCGGCCGCCGAGCACCTGATGCGCCATCCGGAGATCCCGCACGGGACCGTCCGGATCGCGTTCACGCCGGACGAGGAGGTCGGCCGCGGCGCGGATCACTTCGACGTCGAGCGGTTCGGCGCCGCGTGCGCGTACACGCTCGACGGCGGCAACCGCGGCGAGCTGGAGATCGAGAGCTTCTCGGCCGATGCGATCACCGTCAGCTTCCACGGCTTCAACACGCATCCCGGCTACGCGAAGGGCCGGATGGTCAACGCCATCCGGATCGCCGCCGAGTTCATCGCGGCGCTGCCCACAGATCGGCTGTCGCCCGAAACCACCGACGGCTACGACGGCTATCTGCATCCCTACATCGTCGACGCGTCGGTCGAGCGGACGAGCGTCCGGCTGCTCGTGCGCGACTTCCGGACGGAAGGCGTGAAGGAGAAGGAGGCGCTCGTCGAGGAACTCGCACGGGCGGTTGTTGGGCGGCATCCGCGCGCGCGGTTCGAGATCGCGATCGCGGAGTGTTACCGGAATATGCGCGAGGTGCTCAATCGCCACCCGGACGTCGTCGAGCGCGCGAAGGAGGCGATACGGCTCGCCGGGCTCGAGGTGACGATGAAGCCGATTCGCGGCGGGACCGACGGCTCGCGCCTGTCGTTCATGGGCCTGCCGACGCCGAACCTTTTCGCCGGCGAGCACAACTTTCACTCGCGGCTGGAGTGGGTCTCGGCTCAGGACATGGACAAGGCGGTGGAAGTCATCGTGAACCTGTGCCGCCTCTGGCACGACCACCCACCTGTCCGCGAGGCAATTTGACGATTCTCAATAATTCCGCGATCCTCAATCGGCAATCAACAATGAATCCGGCAATTGCCAATTCCCAATCCGGCAATGCAGGTCCTCAGATCCCGTTGCCCTTCGGGCGTCCAGCCTCGGCCGGCGTCTCGCAGACGCTCAGAGTAGGAGCGCGAACGCTCATCGTCCACCTCGTTCGCGACACGCGCGCGCGCCGATACGTCCTGCGCGTCAATGAGGATGGCACGCTGCGACTGACGCTGCCGCGCTGGGGCTCGCTCGACGCGGCGCGGCGGTTCGCGCGCGCCGAACGCACGTGGAT
>JBOGJB010000046.1:0-4851 GCA_050745085.1 Vicinamibacterales bacterium | reverse complement strand
ACTGAGAGGAGCCCGAACGCAATGATCGAGGAAGCCAGAAACACCGCGGCGGCTGAAGCGGAAGCGCCGACCGCCGAATTTGCATCCAATCAGGCGATGGAGAACGCGGCGCTCGCCGGAGCCGCGGCGATCGTACCGATGCCGCGCGGCAGCGAGGGATGAGTCGATCACTCTTGAGGCTGTCGCCCGCCCTCGCCTACGCGGGCATGATCCTCGCGGCCATCGCGCTGTTCCTGATCATTCGCGACTACGGCGAGGCGCTGGTCGCGCCCGCGCCGGGCGGACCCCCGGCTGGCGCCGGCGCGCCTCACGCGACCGTGTCGAACGCGCTGTCGCACGTGCTGCTGGCGCTGGCGGCGGTCGTCGTCGTCGGACGCCTGCTCGGCCGCGTGTTCGCCGCGATCGGGCAGCCGCCTGTGATCGGCGAAGTGCTGGGGGGCATTCTCCTTGGCCCTTCGCTCCTCGGCCGCATCGCTCCGGACGTCTCGGCCTACGTGCTCCCCGCCGCCGTGGCGCCGTTTCTGGGCGTCATCGCGCAGCTCGGCGTCATTCTGTACATGTTTCTCGTCGGCCTGGATCTGAACGTCGATCCGCTTCGCGGCCGCGCGCGCGCGGCGGTGGCGACCTCACATGCCAGCATCGTCGCGCCGTTCGTCCTTGGCTCGCTGCTGGCGCTGTACCTCTATCCCCGCCTCTCGACGAACGACGTCCCGTTCACCAGCTTCGCCCTGTTCATGGGCGTCGCGATGTCGATCACGGCCTTCCCGGTGCTCGCCCGCATCCTCACGGATCGAGGGATGAGCCGAAGCGAACTGGGCGTCATCGCGCTGACGTGCGCGGCCGCGGACGACGTCACCGCGTGGTGCCTGCTGGCGTTCGTCGTCGGCGTGGTCCAGTCCCAGGTTGAGAGCGCGCTGCTCGTTGCCGTGTTCACGCTCGGTTTCATCGCTGTCATGTTCCTCGCCGTTCGTCCGGCGATAGCGAGGCTCGTTGCGCGACGCGGCGACACGTCACCGGCGCAGGGGACGGTCGCGCTCGTGCTCGTCGGCCTGCTGCTCTCCGCGCTGGCGACCGAACGGATCGGCGTGCACGCGGTGTTTGGCGCGTTTCTGTTCGGCGCGATCGTCCCGCGCGAGAGCGGCCTGGGCCAAGCGCTGACCGGGCGGCTCGAGGACCTCGTCACGATTCTGCTGCTCCCCGCCTTTTTCGCGTTCACCGGCATGCGGACCGAGATCGGGCTCGTGTCCGGCGCGTCCGAGTGGGCGATCTGCGGCCTCATCATCCTCGTGGCGACGGCGGGGAAGTTCGGCGGCACGCTCGTGGCCGCCCGCCTGACAGGCATGGAGTGGCGCCACGCCGCCGGCCTCGGCATCCTGATGAACACACGGGGGCTGATGGAGCTGATCGTGCTCAACATCGGTCTGGACCTGGGCGTGATCTCGCCGACGCTGTTCACGATGATGGTGATCATGGCGCTGGTCACGACGATCGCGACGACGCCCCTGCTCGAGCTGGTGGGCGGTGGTATGCTGGTCCTGCCAGCCAGCCACGGCCGGGATCGCGAAGGTCGTCGATGACGGACCGCAAGGGCGCGTGTCTCATTGCCATCCTCGGCCTCTACCTCGCCGCGCACGCCGCCGTGCCCGCGAACGCCCGGCAGCCGCCGCCGCAGGTGCCCGGCGCGTTCCGCAGCCGGATCACGATCGTGCCCGTGGACATCCGGGTCCTCGACCGGAACGGAAGGCCGGTCACAGATCTCAAGCAGGAAGACTTCACCATCACCGAGGACGGTGTTCAGCAGGAGATTCGCCATTTCTCCCGTCAGGCCCTGACGCCCGCGGAGCCGGAGCCGGGGATCGGGCCCAGCTTCCGTCGGGCGGTGGCCGACATCATGTCTCCGCAGAACCACCGCATCTTCCTGCTGGTTCTCGGACGCGGCCGGCTGCAGGAGCCGTCGCGAGGCCTTACCGCGCTTCTCACGTTCGTACGGGAACGGCTGTTGCCGCAGGATCAGGTAGCCGTGCTCGCCTACAACCGCGCGACCGATTTCACGACAGACCACGAGAAGGTCGCGACGGTCATCGAGCGCTTCGCGCACGGCCACGGGGCCATCGACGCGAAGCTCGTGCACCACTTCAGCGGGCTTGCCGGGGTTTACGGCAGCAAGGCGATTCCCGAGCCGATCCAGAAGATGGTCGATGACGTCTTCCGCGATCCGGAAGTGCCCGGTGTGCGAAAGCTCCCGCCGGGACAGATCGCGGACCCCGCGCGGCTCGCCGCCGATGCGCGGCGGGCGGCCGAGGCGCTCGAGCGCGCCGAGCTCATGCGCGACCGCACCGGCGACTTCGCAGGCATTCCAGACCTGGGAGCGGAAGGTGAAGCCGAGCTTCTGGGAATGCCCTTCGAGGAATACGTCGAGAAGAACCTGCACTCGATGCTCGATCTGAGCAGCATCTACGGCGGCATCGACTACATGCGGTACCTCGAAGGGGAGAAGCACCTCGTGTTCCTGAGCGAGCGAGGGCTGTTCCTGCCGCGCCTCGAGAACGACTACAGCCTCGCCGCCGCCGCCAACGACGCACGCGTCGTCATCGACACGATTCAGACCGGAGGCATCGGCGGCGAATTCCGGCCCATGCCACCCCTGCGAATGGATGGTCGCTCGACGATGGGCCAGCCGCCACCGCCGATGAGGCTCGTCGACCGCGAGCCGGTCCAGTCGTTGAAGAACATCTCGGCTCTGACCGGCGGGCAAGCGACCGCCTTCAGGTATGCCGATGTCGGCGTGAATCGCGTCGACCAGGCGACGCGGTTCCAGTATCTGCTTGGCTACGCTCCCTCGAACACGGAATGGAACGGCCGGTACCGGCGGATCACGGTGAACGTCAACCGGGCTGGCGTCACTGTGCTGTACCGCCACGGCTATTACGGGCGCGAGCAGCTCGTCCCGTTCGATCGCAAGCGTTTCCTGACTTACAGCCGCATCGCGTCAGCCGGAAACTACACGGACGGCATCGGCGACATCGAGGTCGCGCTCAAGCCACCGGTCGTCGATGCCACCGCGCATGCCGTCGTCGACCTGACAATCTCTGCATCCCGCATCGCCTTTACGAGGGATAACGATCGTCATGTCGGCTCGCTCGAGGTCGCGTTCTTCTGCGGTGATGCGAAGGAGAACCTCGTATGCGAGCTGTGGCAGACAGTAGACTTGAAGCTGAAGGACGAGAGCTACCAGAAGTTTCTGAAAGAAGGCGCGTCGTACACGGTGCGCATCCCGCTGACGGGACCGCTGGCCTACGTGAAGGTCGTGGTGTACGACTACGCGGCCGACCTCGTCGGAACCGCAGTGGCGAAACTCAAGTGAGCGACGGCTGTTCTCGAGCCGCAGCGGTCAGGACGATCCTGCCGCTCTGTCTGGCGGCGGCAGTCGCGATCGCCGGCCTGGCGCAGCAACCGCAGCAGCCCATCTTTCGGGCGGGCGCCAACCTCGTCCGCGTGGACGTGGCCGTGATCGATCGGCAGGGAAACCCCGTCAACGCGCTGACGGTGGAGGACTTTCAGATCGAAGAAGACGACGTCCCGCAGGCGATCCAGACGTTCAAGTTCGTCGAGGCCAGTGGCCGCCGTCCGGAGGGCGACGATCGGTCGCTGGCGATTCGATCGCGAAGCGACGTCGAGATGGAAGCGGCGCGCGACGAGGTGCGGGTCGTCGTCATTTTCTGGGACGAGTACTACATCGGGGAGATGGACAGCTCCATCAGGGCGCGGCGCTTCCTGACCTCATTCGTGAAGTCCGACGTCGCGCCGCTTGACCTTGTCGCCGTCGTCGACGAATACACCCCTTCGGATGCCATTCCGTTCACGCGAAGCCGGACCGAGCTCGTCGATCAAATTCGGGTGCTGAAAGGGCGACGTGGCAAGTACATACCGCCGCGCAATCTCGCCGAGGAGGCGCACCTGGCCCTGGGGGGCATCGAGCGCATCCGCAGCGAGGTGACGGTGTCGGCGCTCGAGTCCATCGCCGTCCATCTGGGTGGGCTTCGGGAGGCCCGAAAGGCGATCGTCTTCGTCAGCGAAGGCCCATCTGGTCTGGGACGCGACTGGTACTCCCGCCTCCAGGCGTTGACCCGCGCCGCGAACGACGCGAACACCGCGATTTACACGGTTGATCCGCGCGGCCTCACCAACCGCCCGCCCAGCGACATCCTCGCGGAGATCGCCATCAACACCGACGGCAGAGCCATCCTCCGCTCGAACGCTCCGGAACGTCTGCTCGGACAGGTCTTCCGCCACCTGAGCGCGTACTACCTGCTCGGGTACGAGTCTTCCGAGCGGCCGCAGGACGGGAAGTTCCACAAGATCGAAGTGCGGGTCCCAGGCCGGAGGGTCGATGTGCTCGCGCGAAAGGGGTACTGGGCGCCGGCGGCGGCCGATGTCGCGCGCGCGCGCGAGTCCGCCGCGGCCGCGGAAGCGCCGCCCGAGGTGCTGAAGGCGCTGTCGACGATCGCCGCCCCGCGCGCGGTGACTGACGTGGACCTCTGGATCGGAACGGCTCGCGGCGCCGAGGGCGCCGGCGAGGTGACATTGACGTGGGGGCCGCGCGGACGATCACCCGCGCCCGCCGGCGCGCCGGCCGGGCTGTCGGTCGTCGCAACCGGATCGAGCGGGCGGATCGTGTTCGAGGGGCCGGTGGCGGACCGCATGGTGACCTTCAGCGCGCCGCCGGGTGTCTTGGAGGTGCGTGCGCTCTATCATGACGCCGCCGGCGAGCGCATCGGGGCGGAGACGCGGGAGGTGACCGTCCCGGACTACTCCGCACCCGCTCTGGCGCTCAGCACGCCGGTCGTCCTC
>JBOGJB010000045.1:0-7141 GCA_050745085.1 Vicinamibacterales bacterium | reverse complement strand
ACGGTGTACAGCGCCGACGCGCCGCGCGTGGCGGCAATGCGGAGCAGGCGATCCAGATCCGACGGGGCGGCGACCCGCTGCGGTGGCGGCGCTTCCCGCACAACGCGCGCGAGGGGGACGACGACGGCGGTTGGCGCGGGCTCGACCCCGCGCGCCACTTCCGCCTCGATGGCGGGCGGTGTCTCGCTCAGAACGGACTCTTCGGCCGCGCTCGGCGCGGGCGTCTCCGGCGCCGGCTCAGGGCGCGCCGAGGCTTGGGTCAGCGAACCCACGTCGAGCGCGATCCCTTCCGTGGCCTCCGTGCTCGCGACAGGCTCAGGCGTGCCCGGCGTGTCATCCTGAAGCCGCAATTGGCCCTCCGCTTCGAGCAGGCTCGCGGCGGTTGACGCGAGGAGCGCATCGACGTCCGCCTGGGTCGGCGTCTCCTGCGACACCTCCGGCACGACCTCGATCTCCGGAATGTCGCCGCCGGTATCGGCGATCAATTCATACGGGGGTTCCTGGGGTTCCTGGGGTTCCTGAGGTTCGATAGGCGTCACAGGTTCCATGCGTTCCACAGGTTCGGCCCGTTCCAGGCGTTCGACCGGTTCTGGCGCGGCGGCCTGCGTGACCGGAATCGCCGGCTCCGGAACGGCGGGAACTGGTTCGGTCACCTCAGGAGCCGGCGTGGCTGCAGCGAACGCGGGCGCGGGCTCAACAGCCGCGGCTGGCTCAGGGACCGGAAATGCGCTCGGGGCAGGCTCCTCGACACTTGCCAGGGGGAGGCTCGGACCAGGCTCCTCGGCACTTGCAACAGGTACGCTCGCGACAGGCCTGATGTGACGGATCTCGAGCCAGATATCCTGGCCGCCGCGCGCGGCGATGACGACGAAGCGGGAATCGTTCTGACTCTGCGGAAGCTCGTGCTCGACCGCGCCCACTTTCTCGAGCGATCTCCGAACCTCCTCGGGCAGCAGCTGGTCGAGCATCACGGCGACCGCCTCGGTGGTCAGGAGCTTCGACGATAGCTCGACCTGCCCCCAGGCCAGCGGCCCGCGAAACGCGTTCATCTCCGTGGAGGAGGTGACGACGTATGGCTTCTCACCGACGTGCATGACGAGCGCGTCGCCGTCGAGCCTGACGATCGCCGACAGGAGCGAGTCGATCAGTGACATTGTGTGCAGGTCCGTGACATCGCAATCGAACGCGTCGGACCAGTCCCAATTTGTTCTCGGGACCGTGACGCCGCGCCTTTAGGCCGAGCCCACTTCGTACACGCGCACGAGCTCGACGAGCTTATACCCGCGACTCTGATAGTGAGGCACGATCCGCTCCGATCGAAGATACTGGATCAGGCCCTCATCTGCGAAGTCCGGGGCGCCGATGCCCGGCGCCGCCTCGAGCGTCTGCTCCAGATCCTTCAGGGCCATCGTCCTTTCCGTCACGTCCCTGGACCCGGGCAAAAACCCGAACCGGGTCACGCGCTCGCGCCGCGTTCGCGTCGCGAAAGCCACGTACACTTCGTTGCTGATGAAATTGTAATCAGCCTCCGATCGTGTCGCGGGGGCATCTTCCACGCGTACGAACCGGATGCCGGCGACCGTCTTCAGCACGTCCACGAGGGCGTGCGTAAACGCCCCTTCACCGGACCATTTCGAGGTGTCGAGTTCCATCGCTGTCGAAACTGCCGTTAACGGAGCCGCCGGCGACGCCTCCGAAGGCGCCGGTGGCTACCGAGCCTCGTGAATCGCCATGAGCCCGCCGAGCACCGGCAGGTACCGCGCGCGGCCGAAGCCGTGGGCCTCGAGCCGGCCCACGATCGCCTCGGCGCCGGGGTACCGGCGGATGCTCTCCGGAATATACCGGTAGGTGTCCGGATCGCGATGCAGGACCCAGCCGAGCGTCGATCCGACGGCCGTCAGGTAGCCCAGGTAGACGCGCCGGACGAGCGCGTTCGGCGGACGGTTGAAATCGAGCGAGAGAAACAGACCGCCCGGTTGCAGCACACGCCGGATCTCCGCGAGCGCCGCATCGATGTCCGGCACGTTCCGTATGCCGTAGCCGGTTGTCACGAGATCGAAGCGCGCACCGGTGAAGGGAAGCGCGAGCATGTCGCCGACGATGAACTTTGGAGATAGCGGAGGCAGAGGAGGCAGTCCCCTCTGTGCCCGTGCGCGTGCGAGCTCGATCATCCGAGGAGTGATGTCCAGTCCAACGACGCTCGCGCCGCGCGCGGCCAGCGCGAAGGCGATGTCCCCCGTGCCGCACGCGAGATCGAGCGCGCGGACGCCGGGAGCGGCGCCCGACATCGACACGAGGCGACGCTTCCACCGCGCGTCGCCGCCGTAGGACAGCAGCACCGTGATAAGGTCGTAGCGGGAGGCGATCGTGGCGAAGAGCCGCCGCACATAGCGGCGCTTGCCGGCGGGTGTGTCGAGCGAAGTGCGGAGGTTCGGCCGCGCCGTCATTCCACCTCGATGATGCCACGCATCATCGAGGCGTGCGGGTTGCAGAGATAGTCGTACCGGCCGACGGTGTCGGGAACGCGGAAGATGACGGCGTCACGCTCGCGGGCCTGCAGCCGGCGGGTCGCCACCTTCCATGCGGACACCGCGAAGTCGTGGGTGACCCCGGACTCCTCGTTCCGCAGCACGAGACGGATCTCCTCGCCGGCGTTGAAGCGCAGTGTCGGATTCTCCACGCCGGCGCCGTCGAGGTAGAAGCTCATGTCGCGCGCGACGAGCACCACCTCACGGGGCGCCTTCACGCCGGGCGTCCCCGTCCCGAGCCCCGTCGAGGGACCGGCGCCGAGCGGCAGGAGCGCGCCGACGCCCAGCGCCGCCGCGGCCGCGAAAACGATGAAAATCCGTGCGTAGCGTCTGTGGTTTCCCAGGAATCCCATGACTCAGCCCACCAGCATTCCGGTCGAATACATAATGACGAAGCCCGCGGCCAGCCCCGCCAGAACCGGCCCGCGCGCGAAGTATCGCGACACCGTTTCGCCGCCGGCCATCTGACGCGCGATCAGGTTGACGACCTGCGCGATCGCGCCGGCGCCAATCGACAGGAACAGCACCGACAGCACCGGCGAATACACGAGCCCGCCGAGCCACGCGCCCCCGATCGTCGGCAGCCCGCCGATCAGTCCGAGAAAGAGCAAGTCGGGGATCGGCACCCGCTCGCGCGCGAGCGGCGCGATGATGGCGAGCCCTTCCGTCGTGTTGTGGAGGGTAAACCCGATGATGAGCAGCGTGCCCAGCGCCGCCTCGCCGAGCGCGAACGCCGCACCAATTGCGAGCCCCTCGCCGAAGTTGTGCAGCCCGACGCCGACGGCGACGAGGAGCGCGGTCGTCCAGCCGACGCTGGCCTTCCCTCGCGCTTTCAATGCGCCGCCGAGCGCCTCCAGCGCGAAGAACGCCGCGACGGTGCCGAAGAGAAACAAGGCGGTGCCCTGGAACGAGCCGGGAATCCCGCGAGCGATCTCGAGTCCTTCGTCGACGGCGTCGACGAGCAGGAACAGCAGCAGCCCGATCGTCAGCGCGAGCAGAAAGTCGAGGCCGCGCTTCCCCAGCCGGGCCACGACCGGAAACCACAACAGTCCAAGCGCGACCGGAATCACGCCGACGTAGAGACCGATGAGCGCGAAGATGCCCAGGTGCTTCGGATCGGCCCGCGGCGTCTCGACCGCTACGGCTATCTCGTGATCGAACGTCGTCCCGGTCGACGAGACGACCTTCAGCGCATGCGTTTCGCCCTGGACCCAGGGATACGGAATCTTCAGCGTCGTCCGGCCGAGATGGTTGAGGACGTTCCCTCCCTCAGCCGTGAACTGCCAGTACGCGTCGTCCACGATCACTTGCGCGATCGTCACCGGATCGGGCCCGTCGTTCATGACCGTCGCCGAGATGCCGTCGGCGCCGAGCGTCACACGCTGAAAGCTGAGCACCTCGACCGGCGGATACCCGTCGCCGCGCAGGATGTCGGCCGGCCCCCAGCGGAGGAGCAGCAGGACGAGGCCCGCGAGCAGCAGAAGCGGAACGATGGCGATCAGCCAGAGGTTGGCGGTCAGCCGGGGCTGAAGCCTCGCGCCATCGTCACGCGGCGCCGCGGCGTCGAGCGCGTCAGGTTTCACGGCGGCTCCCCTCGGCGCGGAACAGACCCATCCAACCGAGCTCCGCGAACTCGCTCTGGTGCGCGTGGAACATGAAGTCGCCGGGATAGCGGAACCGCGTTTCGATGATCGCGCGCTCCCCCTGGCAGAGCATCAGCGTGTCGGTGATCTCGCTGGTCGTTTGCGAAGTCCCCGTCCGAAACACGTCGAAGAACATTCCGTGGAGATGCAGGCTGTTCACCAGATCGAACTCGGTGACGTTGATGAGATAGATGCGGACCAGTTCGCCGACCTTTACGCGAATCGGCGAGTGCATGAAGTGGTGCGCGACGGTGTTGACCGCGTAGACCTCGTTGTCCGCGTCGAAGTTGGTGTCGAACGCGTTCATCACCATCACATGCTCGTCGGCCGGGGGCCGGCCTCCCTTCGGGTCGATGATGAACGCGCCGTACAGGCCCTTGTGGATGTGGCGCTTCAGCGGGGCCGCGTGACAGTGATACAGGTGCAGGCCAAACGGCTCGGCGTCGAACTCGTATACGAACGTCCCGCCCGGCATCACCTGGTGCTCGTTCAGCGAGCCGTCCATTTCAGGCGGGTGCCAGCCGTGGAAGTGCAGCGTGTGCGGATGGGATCCCCCGTTGGTGAACCTGATTCGAAGCCGGTCTCCCTCGGTCGCCCGGAACGTCGGGCCGGGCACCTGTCCGTTGTAGGTCCAGGCGGGGAAGAACACACCCGGGGCAATCTCGATCTCGCGGTCGACCGCGAAGATGTCGTACTCGCGCAGCAGCGAACCGTCCGGACGCGGCGTCTCGCGATAGAACTTCACCCGGCGCTCGGCAGGGAGCTCCGAGAAGTTCCACGCCCTGAGAAACACCATCGGATCGAAGGCCTCGGTGGACACACGGCCCACCGCGCCCATGGCGTGCGACGCGTGAGAATACGTTCCCGCCGGGCCGCCGCCTTGAGCGCGCGCGGCGCCGCGCCGGGCGAGGAGGCCGGCGCCGAGCGTGCCCAGCCCCGCTGCCTGCAGCCACGAACGTCTTGAGAAGCCCTTCATCTCGGTTAACCCAACCGTTCTTTTTGACAAATCAAAATATAAAGATGTATCGTTCCAAAGTCAAATGCCGCCCTCCCAAACAGTTGAAAACTACCTGAAGGCCATCTATCAGGCGCAGGTAGCGCTGACCGACCCCAAGCCGCTCGTACCGATGGGGCATTTGTCCTCGACTCTCGGCGTGGTCCCGGGGACCGCCACGACGATGGTCAAGACACTCGCCGAATCGGGCCTCGTGCACTACGAGCCGTACAGCGGTGTTCGTCTGACGGCCGCCGGCGAGAAGCTCGCGGCGCGCGTGCTGAGGCGGCACCGGTTGATCGAGCTGTTCCTGGTGCAGGTGATGGGCATGAGCTGGACCGAGGTGCACGACGAGGCCGAGCAGCTCGAGCACGCCGTCTCCGACAGCCTCATCGAGCGCATCAACGAGATGCTCGGCCGACCGGAGGTCGATCCGCACGGCGATCCGATCCCGGGGCCGGAGGGCACGGTCGCGCGGCCGCAGTACGAAACGCTGCTGTCATGCCCCCTCGGCATGCCCGTCACGATCCGGCGCGTGCTGGATCAGAATCCAGACTTCCTGCGATTCATCGAGGAGAGCGACTTGAAGCCAGGCCAGACAATCCAGATCGAGGGACGCGATGCTGCGGCCGACCGTGTCAGCGTGCGGGGAGCGAATCGGGTGATCACCGTCGGCGCGCGCGCGGCGGCTAAGGTGCTCGTCCAGGCCGCGCGCGCGATATTGGTTGCGCTTGCCTCGACCTCGTCCGCGGCAGCTCAGACGCCCGGCGCGGCATCATCGTCGGCTCCCTTCGAAATCACGGACAACTCGTTCCTGGTCGAAGAGGCGTTCAATCAGGAAGCAAACATCTTCCAGACCATCTTCGGATCGCTGTTCATTGGCGACGGGTGGGCGGTCGGTGTCACGCAGGAATGGCCGCTCGGCGGGCAGACCCATCAGTTCTCATACACGCTCCAGTGGCTCGACGGCGGCGCGAGCTCAGGGTTCGGCGACGGGCTCGTCAACTACCGCTACCAGGCGATGCTCGAGGGCCCCGGGCGGCCGGCCTTCGCGCCGCGCGTCAGCGTCGTGCTGCCGTTTGGAAGCGTGCCGCGCGGCCTCGGCGACGGATCCGCGGGATTGCAGTTCAACCTGCCTTTCAGCAAGCAGACCGGCGACTGGTACTGGCACTGGAACGCCGGCCTGACGTGGCTGCCCCAGGCGGATGTGGACGATACGCGCGAAGAGAACCTCGCGTCGCCGTTCGTGTCCGGGAGCGCGATCTACCGCCTGCGTCCGATGCTCAACCTGATGCTCGAGAGCGTCCTGCTCTCGGAAGAGTTCGTTGGCGACGCGGGTACCACGCGCGAGAGGTTCTTCACGATCTCACCCGGCGCCCGCGGGGGGTGGAATCTGGGCGATCATCAGTTGATCCTTGGTCTCGCAATCCCGATCACGTGGGGAGCCGGGGAAACGGACGCCGGCACGTTCGTCTACGCGTCGTACGAGCTGCCGTTCAGACGCTAATGCCCAATGCCGAATGCATTAGGCATTGTCAGGCCTCAGCGTAAGCCGCGAACGACGTGGGCGTCTCCCACACTCGGACTCCCACGACGTCGAGACCGAGCGCGCGCGCCTGATCGAAGATCAGCTTCGCGATGCGCTCGACGGTCGGGTTGCTTTCGAGGAGGTACACCGGTTCGCCCAGCGCCTGCAACGGCTTCACGAGCGGGTCGTCCTGGCGCAGGATCATCTTGTGATCCAGCTCCCGGTCGATCCACCCTTTCACCAGCCGCTTGATGTCGCTGAAATCGGCCACCATGTTCCGGTTGTCGAGGCGATCGGTGCGGATGTCGATCTCGACGGCTGCGTTGTGCCCGTGCGGATGCTTGCACACGCCGCCGTAGTCGAGCAGCCGGTGCCCGTAACAGAAATCAATGCGCTTCGTCACGAGATACATAAAGCCCCCATGGTAGCGCAGTCTCTCGAGTTGTGC
>JBOGJB010000044.1:0-3212 GCA_050745085.1 Vicinamibacterales bacterium | reverse complement strand
CTCGCTGGTAGGGGCGGACGCGGCGTACCGCAAGCGCTTCTTCGAGGAGCTGCCGCGCGCGTTCAATCCTCGGAAGTTCAACCCGGAGGACTGGGCCGCGCTCGCCCGGCTCGCGGGGATGAAGTATGTCGTCTTCACCGCGAAGCACCACTCGGGCTTCTGCATGTACGACACGAAGACGACGAAGTTCGGGGTCATGCAGACGCCGTACGCGAGAGACGTGACCGGCGAGATCGTGCAGGCGTTTCGCCGCCAGGGCATCGCGATCGGGTTCTACTTCTCCCCCGACGACTTCTACTACCTGCACACGAAGGACAAGGTCATCGACCGCGCGCCGCGTCCGGGCGTGACCCCGAAGGAAGTCCCCGGTCTGCTTGACTACGATCGCGCGCAGCTCAGAGAGCTGCTCACGGCGTACGGACCGATCGACATCCTGTTCATCGACGGGCCGGCGGAAGGCTTGCGGGAGCTGGCCTGGGAAATTCAGCCCGACATCGTCGTCACGCGCGGCGCGATCGAAACGCCCGAACAGCGGCTGCCCGGCGTCCCTCTCGATCGCGCGTGGGAGTCGTGTATCACGATGGGCACGAGCTGGCAGTACAAGCCCGCGAACGAAGATTACAAGTCCGGGACCGAGCTGCTCGAGCTGCTGATCGAGACACGTGCCAAGGGAGGCAACCTGCTCCTCAACGTGGGTCCGAAGCCGGACGGCGAGCTGCCGATCGAGCAGGAGAAGCGGCTGCGCGAGATCGCGTTGTGGAGCTTCGCGTTCGGCGACGCGATCGATTCGGTGCGGCCGTGGGTCGTGACGAACGAGGGCGATGTCTGGTTCACGAAGAAGAAGAACGCGGATACCGTGTACGCCTTCATCACGAGGGTCGGAAACTGGCCGCTCGGCGAGCGACGTAGCTTCACGCTGCGATCGATCAAGGCGACCGCCGCTACGCGCGTGAGGGTCCTCGGTCAAACTGGCGAAGTCCTCGAGTATCGGCCCGACGTCGACCCACGCCCGACCTGGCGGCAGGAGCCGGGCAGGTTTCAGGTCAGCGTCATGATGGCGCAACGTCTCGCCGACGATCGCCGCTGGCTCAATCCGGTGGTGCTCGAGCTGTCGAACGTCAGCCCGGGCATGGTGCCGCCGCGCATCGAAACGGCGGACGCGACTCGGACCGACGGCACGAGCGCCACGGTCGGCGGGAAGCTGTTGGATCTCGGCGGCGCGGCCTCCGTGGACGTAGGATTCCAGTACCGGCGGCAGAAACGGACGGAGGAGCTGTACGAGAAGGATCAACCGTGGCGAGACACGCCGGTCGCCGGCCGCTCCTCGCCAGGCGCGTTCACGGCGGTCATCGACGGTTTGAAACCGGAAGAGGCGTATGAATTCCGGGCGGTCGTGAAGCATCCGCTCCTGACGGTCTTCGGAGAGGATCGGATCGTGCCGCCTTCGCGGAGGGCATCATGAAGCGGGCGATCGTTCTCACCACCCTTCTCGTCGTGGGGGCCGCGGCGATGGTCGCGCAGCCTCCTCCGGAGTCCTCGATGGCGGCCGCGGCCAAGGCCCTGATGACCACGCTGGATGAGGCGCAGCTCAAGAAGATCCGCTGGCCGTTCGAGTCGGAAGAGCGGTTCAACTGGCATTTCGTGCCGCGCGAGCGCCAGGGGCTGTCGTTCAAGGAGATGACCGAGCCGCAGCGGAAGGCGGCCATGTCGCTGCTGCGCGCCGGCTTCGGCGAAAAGGGCTACACGAAGGCTGAAACGATCCGGAGCCTCGAGAACGTGCTGCGCGCCATCGAGGGGCGCGCGATCCGCGATCCCGAGCTGTATTTCTTCACGATCTTCGGCGAGCCGGACAGCGGCACGTGGGGCTGGCGCTACGAAGGGCATCACATCTCGCAGAACTGGACGATCGTCAACGGCAAGGCAATCGCGACGACACCGGCGTTCTTCGGCGCGAACCCCGCGGACGTGCAGGACGGCCCCATGAAGGGTACGCGCGCGCTGGCCGCGGAGGAGGATCTCGCCCGCGCGCTGGTGACGTCGCTTGACGAGGAGCAGCGAAAGAGCGCGATCACGAGCGACAAGGCACCGGCCGACATCCTGACGTTCAATACGCGCAAGGCGGCGATCCTCGAGAACGTCGGCGTCGCCGCCAGCCAGCTGTCGACCAAGCAGCAGGGTGTGCTGATGAGCCTCATCGAAGAGCACGCGTCCGCGCAGTCGCCGGCGCTCGTCGCGGCGCGTCTCGCCAGAGTCCGCGCCGACGGCCTTGCCGCGATCAAGTTCGCCTGGCTGGGCACGACCGAGAAGGGCCTCGGCAAGCCGCACTACTACCGGATTCAGGGTCCGAGCTTTCTGATCGAGTACGACAACACGCAGAACAACGCCAACCATCACCACACCGTGTGGCGCGATTTCACCGGCGACTTCGGCGTCGACCTGCTTCAGGAGCACTACGAGCACGACGCGTATCACGTCGCCCAGCGGCAGTAACGTCAGGGTGCTCACGGTGCTCACGGTGCTCAGAGTGCTCAAGGTGCAGGTGCACGTGCTGCGTGCTCGACGCACCCTGAGCACCGTGAGCACCCTGAGCGCGATCGCGCTGACGGTGGTCGCGGGGATCTCGGCGCCAGGTCCAGCGCGTCAGCTTGACCGCACGAGCGACGCCGCAGCGGCGCTCACGTTGTGGTACACGCGCGCCGCGCCGCAATGGGACCACGCGATGCCGCTCGGCAACGGCCGGCTCGGCGCGATGGTCTTCGGGACGGTCGGGCGGGAGCGCATTCAGCTCAACGAGAACTCGCTGTGGATGGGCGGGCTGCGCGAGCGGGACAACCCCGACGCGCTCGCGTACCTCGCCGAGGTCCGCCGCCTGCTCTTCGCGGGATCGCCGGTCGAGGCCTACGCGCTCGCTGAGAAGAAGCTCATGGGCCGGCCGTCGCGCCTCGAGTCGTACCAGACGCTCGGGGATCTGCGGATCGCGTTCGACCACGACGGGCCGATTGAAGACTATCGCCTCGAGCTGGACATCGACTCGGCGATCGCGCGCATCACCTACCGGGCCGGAGGCGTTCGCTACACGCGCGAGGTGTTCGCATCACATCCGCACCAGGCGATCGTCGTTCGTCTGAGCGCCGACACGCCCGGACGGCTTGCCTTCTCGGCCTGGATCGATCGCCTGCAGGACGCGACGACGGAGACGCGGGGAAACGATC
>JBOGJB010000043.1:0-2129 GCA_050745085.1 Vicinamibacterales bacterium | reverse complement strand
ATCCAGTGCTGCTCCGGTCAGACGGCCGTCCTGCCTACAACTTCGCCGTCGTCGTCGACGATGCGCTGATGGAGGTGACGCACGTGGTGCGCGGAGAGGATCACATCTCGAACACGCCCCGGCAGCTGCTGCTGTACAAGGCGCTGAGCTTCACGCCCCCGTCGTTCGCGCACCTCGCGCTCGTCATGGGACCCGATCACACGCCGCTCTCCAAGCGGCACGGTGCCACATCAGTCGCCGAATTCCGCGAGCGCGGGTTCCTGCCCGAGGCGCTCGTCAACCACCTCGCGCTCATCGGCTGGTCGCCGGGGGAGGGAGAGGAAATCGTGCCGGTCAACGAGCTGGCGCGGCGCTTCTCAATCGGGGAGGTCGGCCACAGCGCCGGCGTGTTCGACGAGCAGAAGCTGGCATGGATGAACCGGCAGTACATGAAGTTGGCCGATCCGACGCGGCTCGCTGCGCGCGCGTTGCGCTACTTCGAGCGTCAGGGCTTCGTGAACAAGCCGGCGCCGGCCGCCGTCGACTACCTGGCGACGCTCGTGCCGATGGCAGCGGGCTCGGTGGACCGGCTCGAGGAAATCCCGTTCCGGCTGCGCTTCATCTTCGAGTTCGACGCCGGGCGCGCGGCGGCGCGCCCGGAAGTCGCAGAGGTCCTGCGCGAGCCGGGGGCGCGCGACGTCATCGCCGCGCTGGCCGACGAGCTGGCATCGGAGCCGCGGCTCGATCGCGATCTCTTTCGTGCGGTCGCGAACCGCGTGAAGACGCGCACGGGGCGGAAGGGACGCGCGCTGTTCCACCCGATCCGTGCGGTCCTGACGGGTGACGTCGCGGGGCCCGAGCTCGACCTCGCGGTGCCGGCGATCGATCGCGGCGCGGGGCTCGATCCGGCGGCCGGCGTCAAGCCGATCGTCGGATGCCGCGAACGTGCGGCCGCCTTCAGAAGCTTGGCAGTTGGGTGAGGACGTCCGCGAGGCGGGGCAGCGCCGCGTCCTTGTTGGAGAGGATCGGCTCGCGGTCCGGCCAGTCGATCCCGAGCTGGGGATCGTTCCAGATGATGCCGAGCTCGCTCGTGGCGTCGTACGGACTGGTGCACTTGTACTCGACCTGGGCCTCGTCGCTGAGCACATAGAAGCCATGGGCGAAGCCGGGTGGGACATAACTTTGGCGGAAGTTCTCGGCTGACAGCCGCACGCTCACCCAGCGGCCAAAGGTGGGGGAGCCCCGCCGGACGTCCGCCGCGACATCGAGCACGTCCCCCTCGATCGCCCGGACCAGCTTGCCCTGGGGCTCCTTGAGCTGCATGTGCAGCCCGCGCAGCGTGCGCGCGCGCGATTTCGAATGGTTGTCCTGCACGAAGGGTCCGGCGATGCCGAGCGTCTCGTACTTTGCGGAGTGATACGACTCGAGGAAGAAGCCGCGCCCGTCGCGGTGCACGTCCGGCTCGACGACCAGGACCCCCGGCAGGGCCGTCTGGACGACCCGCATCAGCCCTCCTGCAGCACTCGCATCAGGTACTGTCCGTATTCACTGTTCTTCATCGTCGCGGCGATGCGCTCCACCTCCGTTTGGCCGATATACCCCATGCGATAGGCGATTTCCTCGATGCACGCCAGCATGAGTCCCTGCCGCTCCTCCACGACCTGCACGAAATTGGCAGCCTGCAGCAGCGACTCGTGCGTGCCGGTGTCGAGCCAGGCGATACCCCGGCCGAGCCGCTCCACGTACAGCCGCTCCGCGGCGAGGTAGGCCTTGTTGACGTCGGTAATCTCCAGCTCACCCCGCGCGGACGGCTTCAGCGCCGCGGCGATGCGGACGACGTCGTTGTCATAGAAGTAAAGTCCGGTGACCGCCCAGGGCGACCGCGGCTGCGCCGGTTTCTCGTCGATGCCCACGGCGCGCCCCTCCCCGTCGAATTCCACGACGCCGTAGCGCTGAGGGTCGCGGACCTTGTAGCCGAAGACAGTGCCGCCCGCTTCCCGCGCGGCCGCCGCCCGCAGGCACTCGGGCAGGCCCTGGCCGAAGAAGATGTTGTCTCCGAGGATCATGGCGACCCGATCGCGGCCGATGAACGATCGCCCGATCAGAAACGCCTGGGCGAGGCCCTCCGGCGCCGGCTGCTCGGCGTAGCC
>JBOGJB010000042.1:0-3410 GCA_050745085.1 Vicinamibacterales bacterium | reverse complement strand
GGGGGCAGGGGCGAAGCTCGGTGAGACCTGAGAGCTGGTGAATCAATGGGGCAGCGAGTGAGCGCAGCGGGCGAGCCACGCGAGCGGAGCGGGGCTTGGGGTCCCCGCGAGCGAGCGTGTAAGGGGGTCCGGGGGACGAAGTCCCCCGGTGAGAAATGACGCACGGACCAGAGATGGACGCCATCCGGGGCGCCGACTCGGACAGCGGCGCGATTTCAGCGGCTGACATTGCAACCGTCGCGGAGCGGGTGTCGAGAAGCCGCGAGCGGATTCTGACGGAGATCCGGAAAGTCATCGTCGGGCAGGACGAAGTGATCGACCAGGTGCTGATGGCGCTCTTCACGGGAGGGCATTGCCTGATTACCGGCGTTCCGGGCCTGGCAAAAACGCTGCTCATCAAGACCGTCGCGCAGATTCTCGAGCTGTCGTTCAAACGCATTCAGTTCACGCCCGACCTGATGCCGGCCGACATCACCGGCACCGAGGTGCTCGACGATCAGGGAGGCCAGCGTTCGCTGCGCTTCCTGAAGGGACCGATCTTCGCGCAGATCATCCTCGCCGACGAGATCAACCGCACGCCGCCGAAGACGCAGGCGGCGCTGCTCGAAGCGATGCAGGAGTATCACGTCACCGCTGCGGGGCGAACCTATCCGCTCGAGCGGCCGTTCTTCGTGCTCGCGACGCAGAACCCGGTCGAGCTGGAGGGCACGTATCCGCTCCCGGAGGCGCAGCTCGATCGTTTCATGTTCAACGTCGTGATGACCTATCTGTCCGAAGACGACGAGGTCCACGTCGTCGCGGAGACGACGGGCGTGGAGACGCCGACGCCGGCGCGCGTGCTCGGCGGCGGGGACATCATGGAGTTTCAGCGGCTGGTGCGCCAGGTGGTCGTCGCCGACGAGGTCGCGCGCTACGCGGTGCGACTCTCCTCCGCGTCGCGCCCCGGTGAGGGCGCGCCCGAGTTCGTCAACAAGTGGGTGAAGTGGGGGGCCGGGCTGCGCGCGTCGCAGGCGCTCATCCTCGGCAGCAAGGCGCGCGCGCTGATGAAGGGGCGCTACCACGTGTCGGTGCAGGACATCCGCGCGCTCGCGCCTCCGATCATGCGGCACCGCATCATCCCGAACTTCTACGCGGAGTCGGAGCGCGTGAACGCCGACAAGATCATCGAGATGCTCCTCGACCTCGTGCCGCCGCCCAAGAGCGGCCTGGCGGTCGGCGGGTGAACGCCGCGGCCGGGCTCCGCTACCTCGACCCCGCCGTCATCGCGCGGCTCGGGACGATGGAGCTGCGGGCAAGGACGATCGTCGAAGGATTCCTCTCCGGGCTGCACCGCAGTCCCTACAAAGGCTTCAGCGTCGAGTTCGCCGAGTACCGGCAGTATCTGCCCGGAGACGATCTCTCCACGCTCGACTGGAAGGTCTACGCGCGCAGCGACCGCTTCTACGTCAAAAAGTACGAAGAAGAGACTAACGTCGACTGCCACCTGCTCGTCGACACCAGCGCGTCGATGGGGTACGCGTCGAAGGGAGCGGTGACCAAGCTCGCGTACGGGTCGTTTCTCGCCGGCGCGCTTGCGTACCTGATGAACCGGCAGCGCGACGCGGTCGGTTTCCTCGCCTTCGACGATCGGATCGTCGAGCGGATGCCGGCGAGCGCGCGTCCCGGGCATCTGCGGTCGGTGCTGCTCGCGCTCGACCGGCTGAAGCTCGGACGGCAGTCGAACGTGTCGCGGCCGCTCCATCAGCTCGCCGACACCATCGTCAAGCGCAGCATGGCGGTGCTCATCTCGGACCTGCTCGACGAGCCGGAGGCCGTAATCCGAGGGTTGAAGCATCTGCGCTTCCGCGGCACCGACGTCATCGTCTTTCATGTGCTCGACCGGGACGAGCTGACGTTTCCCTTCGATCGCGCGACGAAGTTCCGCGATCTCGAGTCCGACGCGGAGGTGCTCGCCGTGCCGGCGGTGGTGCGGGACGAGTACTTGAAGGCCATTCAAGATCTGTGCGCCGTTTACGAGCACGAGCTGCGCGTCGCCGGAATCGACTATGTCCGGCTCGACACGTCGCAGCCGCTCGACTTCGCCCTGGCGTCGTACCTTTCCTCGCGAGCCAGGAGACCGTGAACAGGACGGGATGAAGGTGGGAGTGACCAAGTACGAAGCTCGAAGCTCGAAGGACGAAGTGAAGTGCATACTTTACTTCGACCTTCGTGCTTCGTACTTCGTACTTGAGCTCGGGTTTATCTAGAATGCCGTCCTTCCTGTACCCCGCGTTCCTGCTCGGCGCCATCGCGGCCGCGGTGCCGATCGTCCTGCATCTGATCAAGCGGGAGGCAGCGCCAGAGGTGCGCTTCAGCGCGGTCCGCCTGCTGCGCCGCGCGCCGACCGAGCAGTCGCGCTGGCACCGGCTCCGCGAGTGGCTGCTGCTCGCCTCACGCGTCGCCGCGATCCTGCTGCTCGCGGCGGCGTTCGCGCGCCCGTATCTCGCGGCGGGTGCGGGGCCGGGATCGACCGTGACAATCGTCGCCGTGGACACGTCGCTCAGCATGGGCGCGCCCGGGCGGTTCGATCGCGCCCGTGCCCTCGCGCGGACGGCGGTCGAGGAAGCGCCGGTCGGGTCGTTCGTCGGCCTGCTCAGCTTCGACGACCGCCCGGCGCTCGTCGTCGAGCCGATCGCCGCGCGCGCGACGGTGCTGGCCGCGATCGACACGCTCCGCCCCGGTTTCGGCGCGACGCGCTACGGCCCGGCGCTCGCGCGCGCGCAGGACGCCATCCCCGGTTCGGGCCGCATCGTCGTCGTCACTGATCTGCAGCGCGCCGGCTGGGACCAGGCGGAACGTCCGTCGCTGGCGCCTGGAGTGGAGCTGCGGGTGGCGGATGCGGGGGCCGACGGGGGCGAGAACCTCGCGGTCGTCGGCGTCCAGCGGTCGACGGCGGGGGTGATTGCCGTCCTGCGCAACGCAGGGTCCCGCGAGCGCGAGACGCGCGTGCGGCTGCTTGTAGACGGCCGCGACGTGGCGGCCTCCCGCGTCCGCGTGCCGTCCGGCGCCACGATGGATGTCGCGCTCGGGCTGCCCGCGGGAGCCTCCGGGGTGGCCATAACAATAGATGACACAGGCGGATGGCCCGGGGACGACGCCCGGCATCTGGTAACCGGCATCCGGCAGGGACCGCGCGTCATCGCGGTAACGGAACGGGCCGGGGAGGGTTTACTCTACGTACAGCGGGCTTTGGCGGCCGCGCCCGACGAGTCGAGGTTCCGCGTCGAGATGGTCGGCGCGACCGCGCTCGGCCGCGCGCTCGAGTCGGGGGGTTCTTTCGCCGCCGTGCTCGTCGTGGGGGGCCGCGGGTTCGAGCGGACGGCGCGCGAGACGATCCAGCGATACGTCCGGAGCGGCGGTGGGCTCGTCGT
>JBOGJB010000041.1:0-7357 GCA_050745085.1 Vicinamibacterales bacterium | reverse complement strand
ATGCCGCGGATCACGCGCGCGCAGAGCATGGACGCGCTTTCGTCGATGGCAACCATCGCCGGATACAAGGCGGTGCTGCTGGCCGCCTCCACCCTCCCGCGCATGTTTCCGATGCTGATGACCGCCGCCGGCACCGTCGCCCCCGCCAGGGTGTTCATCATGGGCGCCGGCGTCGCCGGGCTGCAGGCGATCTCGGCGGCGCGGCGGCTTGGCGCAAAAGTCGAGGCGTACGACGTGCGGCCGGCCGTCAAGGAACAGGTGCAGAGCCTCGGCGCGAAGTTCGTCGAGCTGCCGCTCGAAACCGCGGGCGCCGAGGACAAGGGGGGGTACGCCACCGCGCAGGACGAGTCGTTCTACCGGCGGCAGCGCGAGATGATGCTGCGCGTCGTCGCCGGCAACGACGTCGTTATCACGACCGCGCTCGTGCCGGGACGCAAAGCGCCCATCCTCGTGACCGAAGAGATGGTCAAGGGCATGCAGCCCGGATCGGTTGTCGTGGATCTGGCGGCGGAGCGCGGCGGCAACTGCGAGCTGACCGAGCCGGACCGGACCGTCGTCAAACACGGCGTCACGATCATCGGCCCGACCAACCTCCCGGCGACCGTGCCGTACCACGCCAGCCAGATGTACGCGAAGAACATCACCACGTTCCTGCTGCATCTGATGAACGCCGGGCCTACGAGGCCCGGCGCTCCAGTCGACGCTAGGCTCGGGACGCCCGACGCATCAGGCCCTTCGCTCGCGATCGACATGAACGACGAGATCACGCGGGAGACGCTCGTCACGCGCGGCGGGGAGATCGTCCATCCGAAGGTGAAGGACCTGGCAGGAGCCGCCCGCTAGTGTGGATCCTGCGCTGGACCCAGGAGCAGCACGAGCCGCTGACGTTCCGGCTGGCCGCTGGCAGCGTGAAGACGATCGGCCGGGCGACCCGCGCCGACTTCATCCTCGACGCGGCGCTCGTCTCGCGCGTGCACTGCCGGCTGACCGCGCACTCGGACGCGCGGCTCGAAGTGCAGGACCTCGGCAGCACGAACGGGACCTACGTCAACGGCCACCGGATTACGCGGGCGGAACTCAAGGAGGGAGATAGGCTGAGGATTGGACGGGCAGAGCTGTCAGTACTCAAGTACGAAGTCTGAAGGACGAAGGCTGAAGGAAAGTTCAAACGTCTGTCACTTCAGCCTTCGACCTTCGTACTTCGTACTTGAGCGAGCAGCGAACAGCGCCTACATCACGGCAAGGAGAAAGGGGTTCGTGCGCTTCTCGTGACCGATGGTCGTGACGGGCCCGTGCCCCGAGTAGACCTGGCTCTCATCCGGAAATTTGAAGAGCTTTTCACGGATCGATTTCATCAGCGTGAGCGTGTCGCCGCCGGGGAGGTCCGTCCGGCCGATAGAGCCGGCGAACAGCGTATCCCCTACGAAGAGCTTGGTGGGCCGGGACGTGTTCCAGCGCGTGCCTTCGGAGACCACTTGAAGACAGACGCCGCCGGGGCAGTGACCGGGCGTGTGGTGAATGAAGACCTCGTATTTGCCGAAGCGCACGGACGCCGGCGGCGCGCCGGGCTTCGGCTTCTCGTAGAAGAAATCGGGCGGCGGCTGCGGCGTCGCCTCGAACCCGAACGCGCGTCCCTGATCGACGACCGCGTCGTACAGAAACAGGTCGTCGGGATGCAGGCCGATCGGCGCGCCGGTGACCTCCTTCGCGCGCGCGACGCCGGTCACGTGGTCGAGGTGCGCGTGCGTCAGCAGGATGTAGCGGATGCGAAGCTGGTGGACACGCACGTTGTCGAGGAGCGCCTCGACCTCGTCGCCGGGATCGATGATGATCCCCTCCCTCGTCGATTCGCAGCCGAGCACGTACCCGTTCTTCAAAAATGGCTCTGCGGCACTGATTTCAATGATCATGAGCGTGGATGAGCCGGGGGAGGCCAATCCTGGGGGGCATTATACCCAACGCGCTCAATGCCGAATGGCGAATGCTGAATGCTGAAGTAAGCTGGTCATCGGGTCATCGGATGATTCTGGCTGTTGTTGACGATCTGCTGTTTCGCTCGAAGATCCGCGAAGTCGCCAGACGGGCCGGCGCCCACGTCGTCTTTGCCCGCACGCCGGCCGAGGTGATCGAGGCGGCGCGCGCGAAGCCGTCGCTCGCGGTCGTGGACCTCCACGCCGAGAAGCTCGATCCGCTCGGCAGCCTCGCCGCGCTCCACGCGGAGGCAATCCCGACGATCGGCTTCTTCGCGCACGTCGAGACCGATCTCGCCAGGGCGGCGCTCGAGGCAGGCGCCTCACAGGTGATGCCGCGGTCGGCCTTCGCACTCAGGCTTGCGGAGATTCTCGGCGCGCATGCTGGCGCGAACGGAGCGGACGGAGGACGCGGAGTTCACAGCGGAGGAACGGGGAAAGCGGAGACCTAGCGGAGATTCACATGGATATGGCCTTGTTTCTCCGCATCGTCTCCGCTGACTCCGCCACTCCGTTGTGAACTCCGCTCTCTCCGTTCCCTCCGTGATCGACATTCTCCAGGCGCGCCTCAGAATCCGAACGCGTATCCTCCGCACTCCCCTGCGACGATCGGAGTGGCTGTCGGCGATTGCGGGCTGCGACGTCTTCCTCAAGCTCGAATCGCTGCAGCCGACCGGGTCGTTCAAGATCAGAGGCGCGTTGAACGCGGCGGTCAGCCACGTGGAGCGCCACGGCGCGGCGGCGCCGCCAATCGTGACCGCCTCGGCCGGGAACCATGGCCGCGCGCTCGCGTACGCCGCGGAGTCGCTGAGGCTGCGGCTGACGGTGTACGTCCCGCGCGACGCACCGCGCGCCAAACAGGATGCGATCGCTCGGCACGGCGCCGATCTGAAGCCGGTCGCCGACTACGACGAAGCGGAGCGCGCCGCGAAGCGGCACGCCGCGTCCGGCGAGGCGATCTACATATCGCCCTACGCCAACGCCGACGTGATCGCGGGGGCGGGCACGATTGCGGTCGAGATCTTCGAGGACCTCCCGGAGGTTGCGGCGATCGCCGTCCCGATCGGCGGGGGCGGGCTCGCCGGCGGCATCGGCCTCGTTGCGTGCGCCGCGGAGCCCAGGCCCGAGGCCCCAAGCCCCAGGCCCCAGATCATCGGGGTCGAGGCTGCAGCTTCAACTGCGTTCACGTCGAGCCTCGCCGCCGGCCGCATTACGGCGATCACGCCTGGACCAACGCTCGCCGACGGCCTCGCCGGAAACCTCGATGCGGGCTCGATAACGTTCGAGCTGGTTCGCGACACGGTCCGGCGGGTCGTGACGGTAACGGAGGACGAGCTGGCCGGCGCCATGCGCGGCCTCGCGGCCCACGACCATCTAATCGCCGAAGGGGCGGGCGCCGCTGCGGTCGCGGCAATTCAGGCGGGAAAGTGCGACGCGGACCGAGGTCCGATCGTAGCCATCCTTTCAGGCGCCAATGTCGATCTCGATCGGCTCGTTCAGGTTCTGAGTCGAGGCTGATACGCAGCCGCGAGCAAAGTCCCTCTCGGCCTTCGGCATTCGGCATTGTCACCGCAGTAACCCTGCGAGCTCGGCTCGTGCGACGTTGCGGAGGTCGATGCGCGCCGCTTCGAGCGCGTTCTCCGCGTCGGCCATCGCCGGCTGGCTCGCGATCTTGCTCCACGGATACCAGCGGCGTCTCAGCGCGAGGTGGTCGCTGGCGCCGGTCACGACGAGCGTCCATTCGCGCATGGCGGTCTCGTTCTTCGAGAGCCGGACGAGCGCGGCCGCCGCCGGCGCCGCGTCCCCGAGTCCGGCGGCCAGGAGCGCCGCGCAGCGCTCGTCGGCCGGGCCGCTCGACGGTGCCCGAGCCGGACCCGCAGCGAGGGTTTTCGCTTCTCCGAGCCGCCCGGCGTCCGCGAGGAATCCCGCGCCGACGGCGCGCGCGTCGCAGTCCGCCTGGAGCCGCGGCCCCAGCGCTTCGATCACACGCTGCGCCTCCGATCGGCGGCCGGCCGCCACCAGCGCGCGCGCGAAGATGACAATCGCGGAGACCGGCTGGTTCAGACGCGCGATCGGCTCCATTTGGGCGACGGCGCGCTGCGCATCGCCCGACTGGAACGTCACGACTGCGTCCATTCCGCTGGCCCAGGCTTGCAGCCCCGGACTGAGCGGCGCGGCCTGACTCTCCCGGAGCCGTTCGATCTGACGATGCGCGTCGACGAAGTTTCCAAGCGCGGCGTACGCCCCCGCGAGGTCGAGATAACTCGCAACGATATTGCGGTCGAGATCCTGCGAGCGCTCGTAGAAGTCGATCGCCAGCGACGGGTCGAATCCGAGGATATCGTCGCCGATTTGATGGTACGCCTCGGCATACGACGGATCGAGCGTCACGGCTCGGCGCATGTGGCGCAGGCTCTCGCCGAGCCGCGCCTCGGCCAGGCCGGCAGCCAGTTCCGCCGCCGGCAGATCCGGATCGATGGCCATCGCGCGCGCGGCGGCGTCCGCCACCTCGCGGCGCAGGGCGGCGTCGAACCGGCGGCCTTCGAACGACGCCTGGAGGTAGAGCGCCTCGGCAGCGCCGGCGTGCGCCTCGGCCAGCCCACCGTCCAGGGACAGCGCCTGCTGGAAAAGACTGACGGCCGTCCCGAGGTTGCGCCGGGCGGCGGCATCCCGGGCCTGCAGGTACAGGTCGTAGGCGCGCACGCTGACCTGCCGCGCCGCCGTGCGCTGGCGGACGTCTCCCGCGAGCTTCAGCCGCAACGCGCGCGCCACGTCGTCGGCGATGTCCGCCTGCACGCTGAAGACGCTGTCGATCGGCCTCGTGTACCGCTGAGACCAGACCACGACGCCGTCGTCCGGATCGACCAGCTCGAGCGAGACCTTCAGCTCGCCCGCCTCGCGCTGGACGGTGCCGGTCAGCACGGCTTCGACGTTCAGGCGCTTCGACGCTTCCGCGGGGCTGACGCCGCGCAGCTCGCGCATCGCCGAGCGCCCGAGGACCGCCAGCCCCTGGACCTGTCCCAGCCGCGTGATCAGATCCTCGGTCAGGCCGTCGGCGAAGTAGGTCCGCTCGCCGGCGGCGCGCTCCTCGAGCGGCAGCACTGCGATCCGCGGCGTCATCGGCGCGGCCACGTACCTCCGCCACAACCGCCGCGCGTCGTCGGCCGCCCATCGCCACGCCGCGACCGCCAGGAGCAGGAGCACAGCGGTGACAATCAGCGGCTTCCATCGGATCCGGCTGCGCTTCGGATTGACCTTGAGCGCCCGCGGCTCCGCTTCGCCGCTTCTGATGTCGAGCACCGTCGCGACGCTGCGCAGCTCCGCCGCGAGCGATGCGGCGGAGTCGTAGCGATGGTCCGGATCCTTGGCGAGCATCTTCATCAGGATCGGATCCAGGTCGCGCGGCAAGGTCCCGATGACGTTCGACGGCAGCTGCGGCCTCTTCTGCATGACGTTCAGCAGGGCGGCGGTCGGCGCCTCGGCCGCGAAAGGATTCGAGCCGGTCAGCATCTCGTAGAGCACGACGCCGAGTGAGAAGATGTCGCTGCGCCCGTCGAGCGGCTGGCCCAGCGCCTGCTCGGGCGACATGTAGGCGACCGTCCCGAGTACCGATCCGGAAGCGGTCGCCACCATCGTCGGCGCGTGCTCGCGCGCGAGGCCGCCCTCGGTCCAGTGCGCGAGGCCGAAATCGAGGACCTTCGCCTTCTCCTTCGGCGTGACCATCACGTTGTCCGGCTTGATGTCGCGATGGACAATGCCGGTCACGTGCGCGTCGGCGAGCGCGTCGGCGATCTGAATGGCGAGGTCGAGCGCCAGGCGCGGGGGGAGCGGGCGGCCGGCGATCACCGCGCCGAGCGTGCGCCCGGCGACGTACTCGAACACGAGATAGATGCGGTCACCGTCCTGTCCGACCTCGAAGAGCATCGCGATGTTCGGGTGGGACAGCGCCGCGGTCGCGCGGGCCTCGCGCAGAAAGCGCTCGCGCCGGTCGTGGTCGGCGGCGATCGCTTCGGGGAGCACCTTGATTGCGACGGTGCGGCCGAGCTTCGTGTCGCGGGCGCGATAGACCTCGCCCATGCCTCCGGCGCCAATCCGCTCCAGCACGTTGTAGTGGCCCAGACGCGAGATGGTCATTTCCGTGGGCGGGACGGGCGCAATTCTACCCGGCTTGGCAGGCTGCGCGGCGGATGGCCCACGAGATCGACGACGACCTGCGCGACGTCGGCGGCCGACAGCTTCCAGTCCGCGCCCTCGTCGCGGCGGCGGCCGGAGAACTCGGTTGCGACCGATCCGGGCGCCACGGTCGCGACGCGAATGCCGTCGTGCCGGACCTCCTGCATGAGCGCCTCGGTGAAGGCATCCAGGCCCGCCTTCGACGCGCAGTAGGCGGCTGCGCCGGCGAATGGATTGACGCCGGCGAGGCTGCTGATGTTCACGACCCAGCCGCCGCCGCGCTGGCGCAGATGCGGGATTGCCGCGCGCGTGCAGTAGAAAACGCCGGACAAGTTGGTCGACAGGACCTGATTCCAGTCGCCGGGATCCATGTCGGCGACATTGCCGAACAGGCCGACGCCCGCGTTGTTGACGAGGATGTCGAGCCCGCCCAGCCCGGACGCGGCGGAATCCACGAGCGCCTGCGCGGCGCGGGCGTCGCTCACATCCCCCTGAATGCCCAGCGCGCGGTCGCCGAGCCGCTGGCAGGCTGCGACGATGCGCGCCTCGTCCCGCCCCCCGACCGCGACCCGCGCGCCGCGCGAGGCGAGCGCCT
Source organism: Vicinamibacterales bacterium (assembly GCA_050745085.1). Taxonomy (GTDB): domain Bacteria; phylum Acidobacteriota; class Vicinamibacteria; order Vicinamibacterales; family 2-12-FULL-66-21; genus DATAEE01. Next base: position 619 of record JBOGJB010000041.1, on the reverse strand, counting down.
CGGCGATTGCGAAGCCGATGCCGCGCGACCCGCCCGTCACCAGCGCGAGTCTGCCGTCGAGTTGAGCCTGCGTCGTCATGCTCAATAGAATATCGGACCACGGATCTGGCGGATCACGGTTAGCGTATGTCGCTTGTGGCCATCATCGGTGCGGGTGAGCTCGGGGCGGCCGTCGCCGCGCGGGTGGCGGCGCGGGACCGCGTCGGCGAGCTGCGCCTCGTCGATCCGGCCGGGGGTGGATCGATCGCCGCCGGCAAAGCGCTCGACATCCAGCAGTCCGGGCCGATCGAGGGCTTTCGCACGCGGGTGACGGCGGATGCGGACGTCCGCGCTTCGGCCGGCGCGCGTGTCGTCGTTGTTGCCGACAGCGCCGTGACCTCGGAGGAATGGCAGGGAGACGAGGGGCTCGCGCTCGTCGGCCGGCTGTGGCCGCTTTTCGAGCGGGAACCCACGGCGATCGTCTGCGCCGGCGCGTCGCAGCGCCAGCTCATCGAGCGCGGCATCGCAGAGCGCCGGATCGACCCGCGCCGCATCTGCGGCTCCGCGCCGGGCGCGCTCGAGGCGGCCATCCGCGCGCTGGTCGCGGTCGAAACCGACGGCTCGCCGGACGATGTGCGCC
>JBOGJB010000040.1:0-16383 GCA_050745085.1 Vicinamibacterales bacterium | reverse complement strand
CGTGCGCGCCACCTCCCTTCGGCGGCCGCGCGCGCGACGAAGGACTCATCGAGGTCGCCGACAAGCGCTTCGCGGAACGGCTCGCGGAGAAAGAGCAGGAGCAGCGCCCTGGGCAGCAGGGGTGGCTTCATCGCGACGGCACCTCGAGCTTGATGCGCACGCCGCGGGCCATGCGCTGCAGCCCGTTGTAGGACCGCTGGAGCGCCCGCTGACCGGCCGGCTCCACGCGGAAGTGCCGTTTTCGGCGGCCTCCCCGCGCAGGCGTGGGTTCCCCGAACCAGGAGGCGACGAACCCGCGCGTCTCGAGCCGCTCGAGCGCTGTGTAGACCGCGCCGGCGCTGATCATCCGTCCGGTTCGCGTCTCGATCTCGTCGCGGACGGTCACGCCGTACGCCCCGGCGCCGAGGCGAAGGACGGCAAAAAGAACGAGCTGCTCGAATTCGCCGAGGAAGTCAGCCATGCCGGGTTTAGACGACAGTGTAGGGGAAATGGTTTACGGGTGGGCCTGTCGAGGATCACGGAGGCAAAGGCAGCGGCGCCGGCCTTTCCTCACTTCCGTTCGTACCGGCCGGCGAACTGCGCCGTCGCGAGCGTGTGGCCCTGCATGGCGGCCTCGACACGCGATCGGGACGTCCCGTCAGGCAGCTCAAGCGTTTCGAGGTTGAGCGCCGACAGCTTGAAGAAATACCGGTGAGGGCCGTGGCCCTTCGGAGGACACGGCCCACCGTATCCGTTCTTCCCGAAATCGTTGCGCCCCTGGCGCCCCACGGCGCCGGCCGTCTCGGACAGCTCCGTCATCCCGGCGGGAACATCAAAGAGCACCCAATGCGTGAACGTTCCTGACGGCGCGTCCGGGTCGTCGACGATGAGGGCAAACGAGCGCGTGCCGGTCGGTGGATCGTGCCAGGTCAGTCGCGGCGGCCGGTTTTCCCCGTCGCACGTGTAGGAGCGAGGAATCTCTGCTCCGTCGGCAAACGCGGGTGAACTGAGCGCGAACGGCATGATCGCCTCCGGCGTCAATCTTCCTCGGTGGGTTTCCCGGCTGCAAGCTCTGCGGCGGGCGTGGCCGGTCCCGAGACCAGGGTCCTTTATGGCAGAATCTGCACTTCATGAGAGGTTCCACCATGCTCCGCCCATTCCTTCTGTTGATCGTTCTGTTGATCGTCACAGCGCCGCTTCGGTCAGACGCGCAATCGACCGTCACGGTCGACCCCAAGCTCTATCGGGATCTCAAGTGGCGCAGCGTCGGACCGCACCGCGGCGGGCGCGTCACGGCCATTGCCGGCGTCCGCTCGAAGCCGTGCACGTTCTACATGGGGGCGACCGGCGGCGGCGTGTGGAAGACCGAGAGCTGCGGCAACCTGTGGACGCCGGTCAGCGACGGCCAGATCGCCACCGGCTCGATCGGCGCCATCGACGTCTCCGAGTCGAACCCGGACGTCGTCTATGTCGGCACCGGCAGCGCGGCGATCCGAAGCAACGTCATCATCGGCCGCGGGATGTACAAGTCCACCGACGGCGGACGGTCCTGGCAGCTCATCGGGCTGCGCGACGCGGGCCAGATCGGCGCGGTCGTCGTCCATCCGACCAATCCGGACACCGTCTGGATCGCCGCGCTCGGATCGCCGTTCGGGCCAAACGACGAGCGCGGGATCTTCAAGACGACCGACGGCGGCCGGACGTGGAAGAAGATCCTCTTCGTCAACAACGAGACCGGCGGCCGCGTCGTGGCGATCAACTGGTCGAACCCGAACGAGGTGTACGCCGGGATGTACCGTGGCTTCCGGAAAGGCTGGGACATCATCAGCGGCGGGCCGGCGAACGAAGGGGGCATCTACAAATCGAGCGACGGCGGCGAGACCTGGACGAAGCTGTCGGCTGGCCTGCCTCAGAAGTTGATCGGCAAGATCGACCTCGACGTCTCGCGCAGCAACCCGCGCGTCGTGTACGCGATGGTCGAAGGTCCGGGCGCGGAAGGCGGCCTCTATCGATCGGATGACGCGGGCGCGACCTGGCGCAACGTGAACAACAGCGCGCGGCTGCGCGCGCGGCCGTTCTATTTCCACTACGTGGACATCAACCCGCGAAGCGAAAACGAGGTCTGGGTCAACGAGCTGGCGCTGCACAAGTCGAGCGACGGCGGGAAGACGTTCACGCAGGTGGCGGTGCCGCACGGCGACAACCACGGCATCTGGTTCAACCCGGACAACCCGAACGTCGCGATCCAGTGTAACGACGGCGGCGCGAGCGTGACGCAGGACGGCGGCCGCACGTGGTCGTCGATCCTCAATCAGCCGACCGCCGAGCTGTACATGGTGTCGGTGGACGAACAGTTCCCGTACCGCCTCTACGCGCCGCAGCAGGACAACTCGACCGTCATCGTGCCGAGCCTGCCGCCGCATTCGTGGGGCTACGACAATCAGGCGCAGTCATGGACGCAGGGCCCCGGCTGCGAGACCGGGCAGATTCATCCGCGCCCGGACGGCTCGGTGATCTGGGGCGCCTGCAAGGGAGAAGTCGGACGCTACAGCGTGGCGACGGGCCAGGAGAAGCACACCTGGATCTACCCGCAGAACCGTTACGGCCACGACCCGGACGACATCAAGTACCGCTTCCCGCGTCAGACGGTCATCGTCGTCTCGCCGCACGATCCGAAGACCGTCTACCAGGCCTCCCACGTCGTGCACCGGACAACGGATGAAGGGGTGACGTGGACGACGATCAGCCCGGACCTCACCGCGCGCGAGCCGGACAAGCAGATTGTGCCGGGCTCCCCGATCACTCGCGACATCACCGGCGAAGAGGTCTACAGCTCGATCTACTCGATGGTTGAATCGCGGCTCGAGCGCGGCGTGTTGTGGGTCGGCGCGAACGACGGCCCGGTGCACGTGTCGCGCGACGGCGGCAAGAGCTGGACGAACGTGACGCCGAAGGATCTCCCGCCCGGCGGCCGCGTCCAGAACATCGAGGACTCGCCGCACCGAAAGGGCTCAGCGTACATCGCGGTTTACCGGTTCCTGCGCGAGCACGACCTCAAGCCCCACATCTACGTGACGAACGACTACGGCAAGTCCTGGTCGAAGCTGACCGATGGCACGAACGGTATCCCGATCGACCACCCGGCGCGCGTCGTTCGGGAGGATCCCGATCGCCAGGGACTGCTCTACGCCGGCACCGAGTTCGGGTTCTTCGTCTCGTTCGACAACGGCCGCCGCTGGCAGGCGCTCCAGCAGAACCTGCCGGCGACGCCGGTCACCGACATCCGCGTGCACCGGAAGGACCTCGTGATCGCGACGATGGGGCGGTCGTTCTGGATCATGGACAACGTCACGCCGCTCCATCAGCTTGCCGGTGGCTCGGCCACGACGACCGACAATGGGAACCCTTCGAACCCTGCGAACCATCGTCTCTTCACGCCGGCCGTCGCCTGGCGTACGCGTCACGCCGCATCCGGCGGATCGCCCGACGTGCCCGAATACCCGGGACCGGGCGCCCGCATCGACTACGTCTTCGCCGGCGTGCCGTCAGGCAGCGTGAAGCTCGAGATCCTCGATGCGAAGGGGACCGTTATTCGCGCGATCGAGCCTCTGTCGGCAACTCCGCAGCCGGGCGCGCCGGGCATGCGCGCGTTCCGGCGCGGCGGGGTCGCCGCCGCGCTCGGGATCAGGGACGGACATAACCGGTATCTCTGGGATCTGCGCCACAGCGGCGCGGACGGGCCGATGGTCGCGCCGGGCAAGTACCAGGTGCGTCTCACCGCAGGAAGCTGGAGCGAGACGAAGCCGCTCGAATTGAAGATCGATCCACGCCTCGCCGCCGACGGTGTCACGCAGGCGGACCTCGAGGAGCAGACGGCGTTCCTGCTGAAGGTTCGCGACGCGATCGCCGAGGCGCGGACCTTGTCGGCCTCGCTTCGCGAGCGCAAGGACTTGTACGGCAAGCTCGTGACCGCCGAAGGTCCGTATCCGCAGCCGATGCTGATCGATCAGCTCTCGAGCATCGCTCGGATGGTTGGCCAGGCCGATCAGAGGATCGGCAAAGAGGCGCAGACACGTTTCGACGACCTGATGAAGGAGCTCGCGCAGATCAGGGCCGTGAAATGACGTCCGCTTTCGGACCGCTCGATCCCACAATCGGACATCTGGTCGAGTTGCGGGGAATGGCAAGCGTCTGGAATCAATGAGATAGCACGACGGCAACCGGGCACGAAACTCGCCATCCTTCTTTCTTTCCTATGCGCCGGGACCCCACCCCTGGCGCCTGCCGCGGCTCGTTTCGCTCGGCGCGCTGTCTCGGAGCGGCTGGGTAACCGCGGCCACGGAGTTTTCTGACTCATGTTTTCTTTCTGGCGCGACGTCCGATACGCAGTCCGCACCCTGGCCAAGGCGCCCGGCTTCACCGCCGTCATCGTCCTCATGCTGGCGCTCGGCATCGGCGCGAACACCGCCATCTTCTCGCTCCTCGATCAGGTCCTGCTCCGCCGCCTGCCGGTCAAGAATCCGGAGGAGCTCGTCCAGCTCGATGGTCCAGGCCCGTTTCGGGGCCGGACGATGAACAACCGGACGTTCTCGTATCCGATGTATCGCGACGTCCGCGATCGGAACGAGGTGTTCAGCGGCGCGCTCGCGCGCGTCCAGGTCCCGATGACGGTGACGTGGAAGGGCCGGGCCGAACGCGTCACGGGCGAGCTGGTATCAGGCAACTTCTTCGACGTGCTCGGCGCGCGGCCTCATGCCGGGAGGCTCTTCACGCAGGCGGACGACACGACGCCCGGCGCGCACCCGGTTGCAATCCTGGGCCACGGCTACTGGACGCGGCGCTTCGGCGCCGATCCCACGGTCCTGAACCAGTCGGTCACGCTCAACGGGTACCCGATGACGATCGTCGGCGTCACCGCGCCCGGGTTCACGGGCGTCGACATCGGCGGCGCGTCGGATGTGCTCGTCCCGGTGATGATGAAGGCGCAGATGACGCCGACCTGGAACGATCTCGACAACAAGCGCAGCCGTTGGCTGAACCTCTTCGCCCGGTTGAAGCCGGGCGTCACGCTGAAGCAGGCAGACGCCGCGATGCAGGTGCTCTACAAGCAGATCCTCGAGCAGGACGTCAAGGAGATGGAGGAAATCGACGAGCGGTTCCGCACACGTTTTCTCGCGAAGACGCTCGTGCTGATGCCGGGGCAGAAGGGGGAGTCGAGCATCCGGCAGCAATTCTCAGAGTCGCTCGTCGTTCTGATGGCGATGGTGGGGATGCTGCTCGTGATCGCGTGCGCGAACGTGGCCAACCTGCTGCTCGCGCGCGCGACCTCGCGTCACAAGGAGATCGCGATCCGCCTCGCACTCGGCGCCGGCCGCGGGCGGATCGTGCGCCAGCACCTCGCTGAAAGCCTGGTGCTTGCGCTCGTCGGAGGCATGCTGGGGCTGCTCGTCGCCTCGTGGACGGGCGCCATGCTTATCGGCGCGTTGCCCGGCGCGAGCGACGGATCGGTCGTCCTGTCGTCCGATCCGGACGGGCGTGTGATGCTCTTCGCGCTCGCGTTGTCCGCAGTCACGGCGCTGGTCTTCGGGCTGGCGCCGGCGATTCAGGCGACGCGGCCCGGCGTCGCCGGGACGTTGAAGGACGAGTCTGTCGGGGTCGTCGGCGGGACCGGCCATGCGCGCGTGCGGAAAGGGCTGGTCGTCGCGCAGGTCGCGCTCTCGGTGATGCTCCTGGCCGGGGCCGCGCTCTTCGCGCGCAGCCTCTACAACTTGCGCTCGCTCGACCCCGGATTCAAGGTCGATCAGCTCCTGACGTTCGGGGTCGATCCGGCGCTGAGCGGCTACGACCAGACGCGCGTCAAAGCGCTCTACAAGAGGGCTCACGAGCGGCTGTCGGCGCTGCCGGGCGTCAGGTCCGCGTCGCTCGCCGTCATCGCGCCGCTGTCGGGCAACGGGTGGCAGGCGACGATGCGGGCGGAAGGCTACACGCCGAAACAGGACGAGAACATGAATCCGAGCATCAACAGCGTAGGGCCCGGGTTTTTCGCCACGCTCGGGATTCCGCTGATCGCGGGGCGTGACTTCACCGAGCGCGACGTCGACGGCGCGCCGCAGGTCGCCGTCGTCAACGGAGCGATGGCGCGCTACTTCTGGGGGAACGAGCGGAACGCCGTCGGCAAGCGTCTGGGGTACGGCCGCAGCAAGGAGGGCTTCCCGCTGGAGGTCGTGGGCGTCGTGAAGGACTCGAAGGACGCCAATCTGCGCGACGAGATCCCGCGCTTCATCTACACGTCGTACCAGCAGGAGCCGGACATCACCGAGATGACGTTCTACGTGCGCACGCAGGCGGACGCGGACGGCGCCGCGTCGGCGGTCCGCGACGCGATTCGCAATCTCGACTCGGCCCTGCCGGTCTTCAACCTGAAGACGATGGAGGCGCAGGCGAGCGAGTCGCTGTTCGTGGAGCGGATGGTGGCGGGGCTGTCGGCGGCGTTCGGCGCGCTGGCGACGCTGCTCGCCGCGATCGGCCTCTTCGGCGTGATGTCGTATGCGGTCGCGCGGCGCACGCGCGAAATCGGCATTCGCATGGCGCTCGGGGCCGAGCGCCGCGCGGTCCTCTGGCTCGTGCTGCGCGAGGTCGCGATCCTGTCGCTCATCGGCATCGCCGGCGGCCTCGCGGTCTCGCTCTACGTGACCCGGTTCGTCAAAACGCAGCTCTACGGGCTGTCGCCGACCGACCCGGTGACGCTCGCCATCGCCACCGCTACGATCGCGTGCGTGGCGCTCCTCGCCGGCTACGTCCCCGCACGGCGCGCGAGCGCGGTGGATCCTATGCTGGCGCTCCGCACGGAATAGTTCTTAGTGCTTAGTTCGTAGTGCTTAGTGTGACTTCGCTCGCGACTGTCTTCGCTGACGTTGTGTCTGCCCTTGCCTGCTGTGCGGATAGGGGCAGTGAAGACATAAGAATCAGCGAAGAGAGTGGCAAGCGCAGACAGACTAAGCACTACGAACCAAGCACTAAGAACTGACTAGGATCCAGCGTCCAGTCTCTTTCGAATATCCCCCTGTGACATCCAGCGACCGCCCAGCATGACGCCGGCAATCTTCGTCGTGTTCGCGATGTCGGCGAGCGGGTTGGCGTCGAGCAGGATGAGATCGGCCCGCTTGCCCGCGGTCACCGTGCCTGCTTCTTTGTCGATATTGAAGAAGGCGGCGACGTTGCGCGTGCCGGTCGTGAGCGCCTGATACGGCGTCAGCCCTGACGCGACGTACGTCCCCAGCTCGCGGTGCGCCGAGAAGCCCGGGACGTTCCAGATCTGGGGTGCGTCGGATCCGAGCAGAAGCGGGACGCCGGCGGCGTGCATGTCCTTGATCAACCGGCGCCGGATCGCGATCAGCTTCTGCCGCGCCCCGGCCGGAACCTGCTCGTACTTTTTCTTGATCTCCGTCCACTTCTGCACTTCGCCCGCCATCGCGTACTTCATCTCGGGCCACTCCGCCATCGACTCGGCCGACTGCGTCCCGAGCCAGTTCTCGAGCAGGATCTCGGTCGGCACCTGCGCCACACCCGCCGCTTTCGTCTTCGCCACCAGGTCGGGAATCGTCGACTCGTCGGCGGTGGTGACCAGATTCAGCCCGAAGGTCTGCGACGCCGGCGCCGCCTGCCCTGAGCTTGTCGAAGGGGCCGGGGCCAGCGCCTCGACGTAGCCGTCGAGGTGATCGATCGTCGCGTACTTCGCCTCGAGCGCGCGGTACAGGCCGACGCCGGCCGGCACGTGCCCCGAGTACGTGATGCCGAGGCTGTCCGACGTCGCGTCCATCGCGTCGAACGCCTCGCGCGAGACGCCCGGGTGGATCTTGAGGAAGTCGTAGCCGGCCGCCTTCTGATCCTTGACCATCTGCGCGGCGGACGCGGGACTCGTCACGCTGTTGCCATTGAACGAGGGCCCCGACGTCCAGAGGCGTGGGCCGAACAGCTCTCCCTTCGCGAGGCGATCGCGCAGCGGCAGGTGGCGCGCATGCCCGAGCATGCCGCGGATCGTGCCGATCCCGTTCGCGGCGTACAGGAACAGCACACGCTCCATCGCGCTGTCGGACGCCTGGCCGCCGGGCACGTGCGCGTGCATCTCGGCGAGGGCCGGTATGAGGTACTTGCCGCGCGCGTCGATGCGTGTCGCGCCGGCCGGGACCTGAGCCTTGGCCGCCGGGCCGATCCACACGATGGTGCCGCCGCGGATGACGACGGTCTGGTCGGCGAGAACGGTCTCGCGGTCCATCGGGATGACGCTGACGTTGACGAAGGCGACCGTGACATCGGCCGGCTGTGCGGCGTAGACCCCCGCGCCAGCGGCTGCAATCAGAACGGCCACAAGCGCGTTCGGGAGCGATCCGGATCTGCGTCTATCTGCGTTTATCTGCGGCTTCATGGCATTACCATACTGCATGCGTTCGATTTTGATCTCCGCTGTGCTCGGAGCGGCCCTTGTTGTCCCGCAGCCCGTCCCCTTCGACCTCGAGGAAGCCACGATCGATCAGCTCCAGGCCGGCATGGCCGCCGGGCGCTACACCGCGCGGCAGATCGCCGAGCGCTACCTCGACCGGATTGACACGATCGACAGGAGCGGCCCGACGCTTGGGAGCGTCATCGAGACGAACCCCGACGCGCTCGGAATCGCCGACGCGCTCGACCGCGAGCGGCGCGAGAAAAGGGCGCGCGGCCCGCTCCACGGCATTCCGGTCCTGCTCAAGGACAACATCGACACCGCGGACCGGATGATGACGACCGCCGGCTCGCTCGCGCTGGTCGGCCAGGCGCCCGATCGCGACGCCTTCCTCGTCGAGCGGCTGCGCGCGGCGGGCGCGGTCATCCTCGGCAAGACGAACATGAGCGAATGGGCCAACTTCCGCTCGACAAAGTCCGCGAGCGGCTGGAGCGCGCGCGGCGGGCTCGTCCTCAACCCGTACGCGCTCGACCGCAACGCCTGCGGCTCCAGCTCCGGAACCGGCACCGCAATCTCCGCGAACCTCGCCGCCGCCGGTGTCGGCACCGAAACCGACGGCTCCATCGTCTGCCCCTCGTCTGCCACCGGCCTCGTCGGTGTGAAGCCCACCCTCGGACTCGTCAGCCGGTCCGGCATCGTGCCCATCGCCCACAGCCAGGACACCGCCGGACCGATGACGCGGACCGTGCGCGACGCCGCGATCCTGCTCGGCGCGATGGCCGGCGTCGATGCGCGCGACAAGGAGACCGCGGCTAGGCGGGGCAAGACGCGCGACGACTACACGACATTTTTGGATGCGGAGGGACTGAAAGGCGCGCGCATCGGCGTTGCGCGGAAACGCTACTTCGGCTACAGCCCCGTGACCGATCGGCTGATCGACACCGCGATCGCCGACATGAAAGAGCTCGGCGCGGTGATTGTCGATCCGGCGGACGTGCCGAACGCGGGCGCGTACGACGAGACCGAGCTGCTGGTGTTGCTGTACGAGTTCAAGGCGGGCCTCAACGCGTATCTCGCGACGCGCAGGGACGTGCCGGTCCGCACACTCAAGGATCTGATCGCGTTCAATGAGCGCGAGCGTGCACGGGAGATGCCGTTCTTCGGACAGGAGCTGTTCACGATGGCCGAGAAGAAGGGGCCGCTGACCGACAAAGCCTACGTGAACGCGCTCGCCCGGAATCGCCGCCTGAGCCGCCGCCTCGGCATCGACGCCGTCGTGATCAAGCACCGGCTCGACGCCATCGTGATGCCGACGCTGAACCCGGCGTGGACCACCGACCTTGTCAACGGCGATCACTTCCTCGGCGGAAGCTCGACGCCGGCGGCCGTCGCAGGCTACCCGAGCGTCACGGTCCCCGCCGGCTTCGCCTACGGCCTGCCGGTCGGGATGTCCTTCGTCGGCCGCGCGTGGTCCGAGCCGACGCTGCTCAAGCTCGCGTATGCGTACGAGCAGGCGACGAGGCATCGGCGACCACCGAGGTTTCACCCGACGGCGGATCTGAGCTCAAGTACGAAGCTCGAAGCACGAAGTCTGAAGTCTGGAACGAACTGACGCTGGTCATCTTCCCGGTTTGTCAGTCGAGTCGTGCGCCCCGCTCTGCGCCGGGATGTAACTTCCCAGTTCGCTCTTCTGAACTTACTTCAGCCCTCGTACTTCGAACTTCGTACTCGGGTAGCGAAGTCACCGATCCTTGTCGTACGGCAGCCCGATGTACTCTTCAGTCTGTTCCGGACGGAGGATGAACGTCGTCAGCAGGAAGTTCGTCGAGTAGCGGCCGTCCGGCTGGCGCGTGACGTTCCACTGATGATAGAAGCGCGCGTGCCAGTCGCAGATCGCTTCCCAGGCACGCACCCCGACGTCCATGTAGTCCGGGTACTTCTGCGCCGCCTTCAGAAAGGTCCGCTGGTGCTGGCGGATCGTCTCGACGATCCCGTAGCCGGGGGTCGACTGGTCGCGGAACGTCGCCATTTCCTTGCGTAGCTGGCCGATCGCTGCGACGATCTGGTCCACGTCCTTGCCGCTCTGCGGCGGAGCCGCGCCCTCGACGCCGGCGGCCGCACCGAACCCCGCCATCAACCCCGCGCCGATCAGCGATCGTCTGTCTGGCATACCGTCTCCATTTTCTCAGCTCGCGGGGCCCCACCCCCGCTCGCGCGCGCTCGGCGGTGCGGCTTCGCCGCACTCCCCTCCGGCGCCTCGCGCGAGCCGCAGGCGCTCTTCTCACCTCGCGGGCGCTTGCGTGCCTACTTACTTCCTGCTCGCCGCTCGCGCTGCTTGGCGGCGATCTCCACCAGACGCCGCAGCTCCTTGATCGGTTCCGTGCTGTCGTCGACCTGCAGCCGCAGGACGGTGTCGTTGTTGAGCCAGGCGCCGCCGCCCTTTTTGACGATCAGCATTGCGGCCGACTGCATGCCGCGCGTGTCGCCGCCGGCCGCCTGGCCCGCCTCGAGCGCCGCCTGGAGCCGGAGCGACAGATGTCCCGTGGTCTCCTCGAACGCCTTGACCATGTTCGCGACCACCGCCTCGCCCGCCAGGATGTTCCCCTGCGCTGTACAGAACTTGCCGCCCTTGTGTCCGGCCCAGGTGCTCGCCTTCGGGCCGGTGAACGCGGCGTACTCCCCCTTCGCGTTCATCACCGCGAACTGACGGCCTTGCTTCGTCCAGCCCTGTGGGTTCGGATCCGGATCCTGGTCCCAGATCTCCTTGACGATCTCCGCGGGCGTTCGGCCGGTACGGAGAAAGGCAATCGCCTGGGGCCCGTAGCTGACGTCCACGATCGCCTGGGTCGCGACGACGCCGACCTCCGCCTCAGCCCAGAGCACCCCGTTGCCGACGGAGAACACGCGCGACTGGACGGCGCCCCCGACTTCGCCGGTGGCGGGATCGAAACCGAGGATCGAGAACGTCGCGACCGGGTCGCCGAGGCCAGGGTCGGTGGCGGCACCGGAAGTCCCGAGCGCGGTCAGGCCCAAAACGAGCAGGAAAACGAGATGCCTCAACATCGGCCAACCTTTCCTTGTAGCTGCGCCGTCTCATCTAGGCTATGGAGGCGCTCTTCCAGGACGTCCGCAGCTCCGATTGCCCGATAGTCCGATATGCCGATATGCCGCCGGTGCAGCGCGATTGCTACCGCGGTTACGACGTTCAGCGAATCGGCGCCTGGCGCCATCGGGATGCGGACCTGACGATCCGCGCGGGCGAGCGCGGCGTCGCCGAGGCCGCGGCCCTCGTGGCCGACGAGCAGCGCGACGCGTCGCGGGCGCCAGATCTGACCGATCTCCTCGGACCCTGACGGCGTCAGCGCGACGATCTCGACGCCGTCACCCCGGAGCCCATCGATCATGTCGGGCCACGGTTCCGCCATTGCGAACGGCAGCGTCAGCGTCGCCGCCATCGACGTCCGGATCGACTTTCGATACAACGGATCGGCGCAGCCGGGCGAAAGAAAGACGGCGTCCGCCCCAAGCGTGGCCGCTGCGCGGAACACGCCGCCGACGTTGTCTGGGTTCCCCACATCCTCCAGCACGATCAGAGTCCGCGCGTGCGACACGACCTCGCGCCACGGCGTGGGCTCCGGACGCTCGCCGATCGCCAGGCAGCCGCGGTGCACGTTGAAGCCGGTCACGTCGCGGAAGAGACTGACGTCCGCTTCGTAGACCGGCGTGCCAGCGTCAAGCCGCTCGATCAGATCGGACACCTCCGCGCGGGCCGTAGGCGTCACCAGGACGGAGCGCGTGGGGAAGCGCGGCGATTCGAGGAGCCGCCGAACGACCAGACGCCCTTCCGCCACGAAGACGCCGTGCCTGCGCAACAGCTCGGGATCGCGTACGCCGCGATAGAGCGCAAGGCGCGGATCGGTGGGGACGGCAATCACCGCCAAGGGCAGTATCCTGGCACAACCAGTGCCGGCGCGCGTGCGAGCATGCGGCCGGCGGGGTAGGCACCCTATAATCGGCCGACACGAACGATGGCACTGTCGCCCGGCACGCCCCTGGGGCCGTACGAAGTCCTCGCTCCTGCCGGCGCAGGGGGCATGGGCGAGGTGTACCGCGCGCGAGACACGCGGCTTGATCGCATTGTCGCCCTCAAGGTGATGCCGGCGCACTTCGCGGGCGATCCCACGCTGCGGGAGCGCTTCGAACGCGAGGGCCGGGCAATCTCGCACCTCAACCACCCCAACATCTGCACGCTGCACGATGTCGGCTCGGACAGGGGCATCGACTTCCTGGTGATGGAGTACCTGGAAGGCGAAACGCTTGCGCAGCGTCTTGGCCGGGGCGGTCTGCCTCTGGCATCCGCGCTTCACATCGCGCTGCAGATTGCCGAGGCCCTCGACCGCGCGCACCACGCTGGTATCGTCCATCGCGACCTCAAACCGTCGAACATCTTCCTCGTTCGTGGCGCCGGCGTTTCGTCTGGAACCCTTGTCAAGCTGCTCGATTTCGGGCTGGCGAAGTCAGTTTCGCTTCTCCCGACAGGGGAGACCGCATCACCGACGCTGGCGCAGGCGCTGACCGGCCAGGGCACGATTCTCGGCACGCTGCAATACATGGCGCCAGAGCAGTTGGAAGGGCGCGATGTCGACGCGCGCGCCGACATCTTCGCGTTCGGCGCAGTGCTCTACGAAATGCTGACCGGGAAGCGCGCGTTCGATGGTAAGAGCCAGGCGAGCGTGATTGCGTCCATTCTGTCCACCGACCCCCCGCCCGTTTCGAGCCAGCAGCCGGTGACCCCTCCGGTCCTCGACCATCTGATTGGTCGTGCACTTGCCAAGGATCCGGTCGATCGCTGGACCTCCATGCACGACGTGCTGCTGCAGTTGCGCTGGATCGCGACGCAGGCCTCGGCGGCACCATCGGACGCCGGAGCATCGGCTGCTGCGGCCCGCGAGCGGCGGTGGTGGATCGCTGGCTCCGCCGCACTGCTGGTCGGACTCGCGGTGGCCGTGTCGATGCTGCTGCGTCTCGGGGCAGCTGTGCCGGCAGCACTTCATGTCGAGATTCCTCCGCCTCAGGGCACGACTTTCCTCTCCGCGGGCTTTGCCGTTGTTTACATGACCCCTGTCCTGTCACACGACGGGTCCCGCATCATCGTTCCCGCGATTGGGGCCGATGGCGTGCGCCGGCTGTGGCTGCGACGTCTCGACGCGACCGAGCCTCAGCTGCTGAATGGTACCAACAACGGCTTCCTGCCATTCTGGTCGCCCGACGATCGATCGATTGGGTTCTTCGCCGAGGGCAAACTGATGCGTCTCGATCTTCCCGACGGCACGCCTCGGCCCCTGTGCGACGCACCCTCAGGTCTCGGCGGCACCTGGAATCGAAACGGCGTGATTCTCTTTTCGCCGGCTGCCGATGTGCCGCTCCATCGCGTGTCGGCCTCGGGCGGCGTGCCGGTGTCGATCACGACTCTCAACAAGACGAGCGAGCACGTTTCACATCGCTTTCCTCGGTTGCGCTCTTTCAGACGCGCGTGACCGGCCTTACGGACGTGCGCACGCATTACCAGGTCACCGGAGACGGACAGCGGTTCCTCGTCAATACGATCGGGCCCGCCGACCGCGGGTCTCCCGTGCAGCTGGTGGTGAACTGGCAGGCAGCGATTAGTCACAACTAAAAACTAGGAACGAGGTAGCGGCAAGGATGCGAATGTCTCTCGAAGGAATCTCGGAACAAGCGTGGGACAACCTGGGAGTGCTCTTCGGGTTTCTTGCCTGCACGGCGATCGGGCGGCAGGTCGTCCACGAGTGGAGGATTCCGGAGCCATCCTCGGTGTCGCTCTGGTTCGTCGGCGGCTTCTTCCTCGTCTACCTGTTCTGGTTTCTCTACGGTCTTCGATTCGCGCGCCGGGGGATATGGCTTCCGAACGCCATCGCGGCCGCGCTGCAGATAGTGTTCGCGCTGATCATTGCCGCAAAGGCGTGAGTCGAGCGGCCTTACGATAGATTGCATGCCGCTCAGCGACCTGTTGCACCTTCTCACGCCGCTCGTCACCAGCTGCCGCGGGTTTCACGAGGCCTGGGACGCATCGCCGGCTCCCGCGCCGGACGATCCGCTGACGGGACGCTGGGAGGGCGAGTGGGTCAGCGACGCGAACGGGTTCCGTGGGCCGCTCCGCGCAGTGATGACGCGCCTGGACGATCGCCGCTGGCGCGCGTCGTTCCACGCGACGTTCGCCAGAGTGTTGAAGGCGTGCTACTCGACCGACCTGGTGATCGACCCCGGACCTGAGAGGTCCGGGGCTCCGGGTGAGAACTATCCGGCTCCGAAACAGTCCTGGACGTTCACGGGTGTCTCCGACCTGGGCGTGTTCGGCGGCGGTGTGTATGAGTACGCCGGCGAGGTCTCGGGCGATACCTTTTCCTCTTCCTTTCGGGCGCGCACGGATCACGGCACGTTCCGCATGCGCCGCTCCCGCTGACTCTCCGAGCGGTCGGCCGTGCGGAGGATGTCACGCTACCAATACTTCCAGCGCGGGACGACGTGTTTCTCGAACGTGAACGGGTCTTCGGCACCCGGTCTTACGACGACCCGCACCCAGCCGACCTCCGGCGAGCCGGGAACCTGCAGCCGTATGAAGTTCGCCAGGCGCCGGCCGGTCGTCCGCCGTGCGAGCGGACGATCCACGGTGTAGACGTGGTCGTCCCCGTGCACCGCGAGCACCGGCTGTGGGAACTGTTCGACCGCTTCCTCCAGCGCCGTGAGGAATGGCTGAAATGCCTGGCGCTCGCCGAGGGAGCCGTCGAAGTCCGGATTCGCGTGGAAACCCAACAGCACACCCAGGGCGTTCAACGCTCTGGCCTCGGTGAACGTCTCGTGCACCCAGGCCGCCGCGGCTTCCGTTCGCCGCCTCGCGGCGGCGTCGTCGGCCGGGGTGCGCCCGGGGAACGGCTCCAGACCGTTTCGGCTGCCCACGAGATGTACGGTGGCGAAGACGAAGCCCTCCTGCGTCCAGCGGACGTTCTCGACGAACTCAGGAAAGGACTCTCGCCTCCCCTGGCTGGCCAGCGACAACTGGCGCCCACCGAGGCTTCGCGACGGATCGGCGAAGAACACCTGCCGGATACGACCGAGTCGGTCCCGCGGCGCGAAGCCGCCGGACCCTGGCTCCCAGCAATCCGTCCACTCGTTGTCGCCCGGTGTGTAGATCACCGGATGCCGCAGCCCGTTGAACCAGTCGAGGCTTCTTCTGTACCGGGCGTCGGTGCACGGTCGCCAGAAGGTGTCCCCGATGTGGAGGACCCAGCGCAGATCGTGGGCATCGAGCGCCTGGAGGACGAGCCGATACTGGAGGTCTTCCCAGGCGTAGTACGGAGCGTCCCCCAAAACCGCGAAGGAGAAGGCTCCGGGGGGATTCGGCGTCGGTGCCGGCGGACCGCTCGTGGCGAGGAATCCTACGACGAGCGCCAAGAGAATCGCGACCAGGACGAACCGCCGGATCTTACTTCTCCCCGTAGATCCGCAGGCGGAACCCGTCCGGATCGTCGACTGAGAGACTGCGGCCGCCCCACTCCTCAGTCTTCGGCCCCTGTGCGAGACTGCCGCCGGCGGCCGTGATCCGCTGTGCCAGGGCATCGATGTCCTGCGCGGTCTTGAGCCAGAGGCTCATTCCCTCGCCCTTCTTCCGATCCCGTCCCTTCGACCAGTCGTCCTGCGACAAGCCCAACCCGCACGCTCCGGCTTTCAGCATCACGCCTCGCAGCACGCCGTTGTTGTCGGTCCAGCGGTCGCCGAGGATGAAGCCGAGGACGTTGGTGTAGAAGCGCAGGCTTTGCTCGAGATTGCTGACGGTCAGCGAGGGCTCGATCGCTCGCAGGCGCAGGGTTTCGGGCTCTTTGCGCCGGATCGGCCGGCGCCCCGAGGCCGCCGTGCTGACGCGCCGGGCACTTCCGTCACGCCCGGAC
>JBOGJB010000039.1:0-1564 GCA_050745085.1 Vicinamibacterales bacterium | reverse complement strand
AGGGACGCGCAATGTCGACGCCGCGCGTTTCTGCGATTCGGCACGGATGGACACACCGGGACGATTCTCGCGCGACGGCGCGCACGTGGCGTTCACGTCGAACCGCAGTGGGAGCCGGCAAGTCTGGGTCGCCACCCGAGACTGCTCGGCGCCGCGCGGCGTGACCGCGATCGAGGCGGCGTCTGTCAACATCGGCTCGTGGTCGCCGGATGGCCGCGCCGTGGCCTTCGACGCGGTGATCGATGGCAACGCCGACGTTTACGTGGTCGGCGCTGAGGGCGGTCCGATCCGACGGCTCACCGACAAACCATCAGTAGACAGCGACCCGGAGTGGTCCGGCGACGGACGCTGGATCTACTACGTCTCCGACGCGTCAGGCCGCTCGGAGATCTGGCGAATTCCCGCGGGAGGCGGCCAGGCTGCCAAGGTCACGTCGGGCGGCGGGTTCGAGCCTCGCGAGGCGTCAGACGGACGGACCCTCTACTACGTTGATCGGCCGCGCAGGATGGAAGGCCTGGGTGCGAACGTGACGCTCAAACAGGTCCCGGCGTCCGGCGGTGAGGAGCGAGTCGTGCTTTCGGGGGTGCGGGCCGGGACGTGGGACATTACAGATCGCGGCATCATCTTTCTCACGACCGATTCGGATCTGCCGATTCCAGGCCGTGAGGGTGACGCGCTCGCGTTCTACGATTTCGCCGACCGCCGCGTCCGCCCGTTGGCGAAGCTCTCCTTCAACTTGGCACGCTTCCAGGCGCCCCGTCTGACCGTTTCACGCGATGGCCGGTGGGTCCTCGCGAATCACCTGGACGCCTGGGAACGCGACGTCATGGTCGCCGACAACTTCCGGTAGAAAAATCGGGGCTCCGTATGTCCCAGGTCGAGCCGCGAGTTTCAGCGAGTGAGCCTGCTGCCTCGGTCGTCCGCGCTCAGCTCGGCAGGATCCTGTCCAGCGAACTGTTCTCCCGATCCGAGCGCCTCTCCACGTTTCTGAGATTCATCGTCGAGCGGACCCTAAGCGGGGAGGGCGATACGCTCAAGGAGCAAGTGATTGCCGTCGAGCTGTACGGCAAAGGGCCAGACTTCAATACCGCTGCTGATCCGATCGTGCGAGTCGATGCGCGACGGCTGCGCGACAAGCTCCGCGAGTACTACGCCTCGGCGCCGCATGACGCCGTTCTGATCTCAGTGCCGAAAGGGAGCTACACGCCGGTTTTTGAGATCAATCCGCTCAGCGCAGCGCCACCAATCGTTGCTCCGGTGGTCGTGCCCATCGACTCACGAGCTCGATCGTTCGGCCGGCTGTGGGTCGTCGGCGCCGCGGTTCTGGTTAGCGGCGCGATAGCCTGGCTCGTGACCCGCGGTGGGCGTTCCGAGCCACCACCGATCCGCCTGCTCGCGGTAACCTCGTTCCCAGGTTCCGAGGGACTGGGGGATTTCTCGCCGGACGGGAACTTCGTGGTGTTCACTTGGAGCGGCCCGGACTTCACCGCCTACGGGGATCTATGGGTGAAGGCGGTTGATGGGGAGGCGTTGCGGCGCTTGACCGATACGCCAGGAGCCACTG
>JBOGJB010000038.1:0-4454 GCA_050745085.1 Vicinamibacterales bacterium | reverse complement strand
GCGTCAGGCTGCCGATGGTTTCCGCGCAGAGGCCGGCCGCGAACGCATCGCGGAGCGGCAGCGAGTACGCGGGGTCCAGGCAGCGCGTCCACGCGAACGCGCGCGCGAGGAGGCGGACGCTGGAGATCGCGAGGATCGCGGCGAAACCCCATCCAACCTGGCGCACGCCGGCGGCGATGGCGCCGACGCCGACCCGCGCCACGAGCCAGGCGAGCAGCGCCGCGCCGAGCGCGGCGGTCGTCAGCCCGATGAGGGCGGTCCGCGTCGCGCGCGGCTGGGCGGCCATGCGGGACCCGATCATATAATGCGCGGATATGTTTCCGATCGCGCTCCGCGTCCCGGCGGCGGCGTTCTTCGTGGCCGCCGGCGCGCTGGCGACGTTCGCGGGCTACCGGATGTTCCGCACCGTCCTCGGCATCTACGGCTTTGTCCTCGGCGCGCTCGCGGCGACGGCGATCATCGGCGCGGAGGAGACCCTGTATTTCGTCATCGCGGCGCTCATCGGCGGGATCCTCGGCGCGCTGATTCTGATCGGGGCGTACTTCGTGGGCGTCGCGCTCCTCGGCGCGGGGCTCGGCGCGCTCGCGGTCAACCTGATCTGGTCACAGATCGGACGCGATCCGCACGCGCTCATCGTCATCGTCGCGGCGGTCATCGGCGCGCTCGGCGCGCTGGCGCTGCAGCGCTACGTCATCATCATCGGCACCGCCTTCGCCGGCGCCTCGACGATGCTCCTCGGCATCCTCGAGCTGAGCGGGCATCCGGCCGCCGCGGCAGCCGCCGAGCGGAGCGACATCATCGTCGTCTATCCGATCCCGACGGTGGGCGCGAACCGCTGGCTCGTGCTCGCCTGGCTCCTGCTCGGCTCCGCCGGCGTCGTCGTTCAGCTTGCGTACACCGCAAAGGGAAAGAAGAATCCATAGCCGCAGATGCACGCAGATGAACGCAGATTGTCGGCTTGTCGCGCGGCCGTAGGGCCGCAGTACTCGTAGCGCAGCCCTGCATGGCTGCCCGGAGGCGTAATGGCAACGTTCGAACGTACGGTGGAAGTGAACTGGGAAGGCTCGGTGATGGAAGGCAAGGGCCAGGCAAAGGCCGGCACCGGCGCGTTCACGCTGCCGGTGTCGTTTCCGCAGCGCATCGGCGATCCTGGCGGCGTGACCAGCCCGGAGGAGCTCGTCGCGGCGGCGCACGCGGCGTGCTACGCGATGGCGCTCAACGGCACGCTCGGCCGCAAGGGTGGCAAGGCGCGCCGCACGAAGGTGACCGCGACCGTCGTCGCCGACAAGACCGACGCCGGCATCAAGCTGACGACGTCGAAGCTGAAGGCGGTGGCCGAGGGACTCGACGGGATTCCGAAGGATCAATTCGCGGAGGTCGCGCGCGAGGCGGAAGGGCGGTGTCCGATCTCGAACGCGCTTCGCGGGACGATGCAGATTGAGTTGGAGGCTTCGGCGATATAGAACATGAACCAAACGGTTCAACGTGCAAGGTGCAAGGTTCAAGGTGTGGTTCATGGTTCCAGGTTCGGGGGTTCGGTTCAGGGTTCCGTTCATCGTTCGCGCGGAACCTTGAACCGCACCTTGAACCTCGAACCCTGAACCCCACCTTGAACCTTGAACCCTGAACCCCGAACCGTGCGTATATGAAGTACTTCGCCTTGTTCTACGACGTCGTAGAGGACTTTCCGGCGAGGCGGACGCCGTTCCGGGCGGAGCACCTCAAGCTGGTGCACGAGGCGCACGCGCGCGGGGAGCTGTTGCTCGCCGGTGCCTTTTCGGATCCGGCCGATGCGGCGCTGCTGGTTTTTCGCGCCGAGGAGCGGTCGGTCGCGGAGGACTTCGCGCGGCGTGATCCGTACGTGATCCAGGGCCTCGTCACGCGCTGGCGGGTGCGCCCATGGACCGTTGTCACGGGCGGCGAGGGAGCCGGCGCCGCCCCGGTCGGTCAACGATGATCGCGCGTCTGTGGACCGCTCGTACGGCGGCCGCGAACGTTTCAGTTTATCGAACGCACATCGAGCAGCGTGTGCTGCCGAGCCTGCGGTCGGTCGCGGGTTACGCCGGATCGACGCTGCTCAGCCACGCCGACTCCGACGATGTCGAGATCGTGGTCGTCACGTGGTGGACGTCGCTCGAGGCGATTCGCGCGTTCGCCGGCGCGGACGTCGAGCGGGCGGTGGTGGCCGATGAGGTGCGGTCGCTGTTCGAGAGGTGGGATGATCGCGTTCGCCACTACGACGTCATCTTGGCTGATGAACCCTGAACCGAACCCCGAACCAGAACCAAGAACCGCACCCTGAACCTTGAACGCTGAACCCTGAACCGGTATGATCAGGGTCTTCCCGTCCGCGCTGCCTGTGTTCCTCAGTAGCTCAATGGCAGAGCATCCGGCTGTTAACCGGAGGGTTGCTGGTTCGAGTCCAGCCTGAGGAGCCAATTCCTTTCGGTGTATTCCGGACACATGGGTAACAGTTCATTCCGGAGACATAAGATTACGTCACACGCAATGCCACTATGGGGTCGACTGTCGTTGCGCGTCGTGCTGGGAAATAGCAGGCCGCAGTGGCAACTGCCGTGAGCAACAGCGAGACAGTCATGAACGTCAACGGATCGGTGGCGGTCACGCCAAACAGCAGACTCGAGCCCGCTCGCCCGAGCCACCAGGCTCCCACGAGCCCGAGCGCGAGACCGGTCAGGCTTAGCGTCAGCCCCTCACCGATGATCATGCGGAAGATGTGGCCGGCCTGTGCGCCCATCGCGATGCGCAAGCCGATTTCCTGTGTACGCGTCGCAATCGAGTACTGGATGAGCCCGTAGATCCCGACAGCGGCCATCAGGAGCGCCACGACGGCGAAGCCGGTCAGGAGCGACGTCTGGAAGCGACGCTGCGCGAGAAAGATCCCGAGCTGCGCTTCCAGAGGCGTCACCCCATAAACCGGCGCATGCTTCTCCACGCGATGCACGGCCGCTCGAAGTACCCCGGCCATCGCGAGCGGGTCGTCCGACGAGGTTCGTATGAACAGGTCCACGCCGCGGGGGGGATTCTGCGCGAGCGGCTCGAAGATCTGCAGGACCGGTTCGCGCTCCGGCGCTTGCCGCCGCATGTCGCCCACCACGCCCACGACCGTGTACCACGGCCGGTCGGAATCCCGCGGACCCAATTTGAATCTTCTGCTCACAGGGTCGCGGCCGGGCCACGCGCGGCGAGCCATCGCATCGTTGATGATCGCGACCCGCGGAGCCTCGGGCCCATCGCCGATCGAAAAGAAACGGCCGCGGAGCAACGGCGTCCCGAGGGTCTTGAAGAAATCCGCGCTGACCTCGTCTCTTGTGAACCGCAGGCGGTCAGAAACCGTCCCGTCGCCGCCCTCGACAGTGAGAAGCCGTTCACCGGGGTTACCAATGAACATATCGCCGATGATGCCGGCGCTCTCCACACCGGGAACCGCCTGGATCTGCTCGAGGACGCGGTGGTAAAGGTCGGTGCGTTTCGCGGAGGCGCTGAAGGTCGTCGGAGTGTTGAGCTCCATCATAAGGACCCGCTGAGGCATGAATGCCGGATCAATGCTCTTGACGTGCCACCAGCTTCGAAGCAGGAGACCGGCGCCGACGAGCACGACGATCGCGAGCGCAAACTCCGCTACCACGAGCGCGCCGCGGATTCGACGGATCGCCGCTCCGCCCGTGACACTTCTGCCACCCTCCTCGCCGTAGGAACGCAAGTTGCGCCGCAACGTCGTGATCGCGGGGGCCAGTCCCACCAGGATTCCCGCCAGAAGAGAGATCGCCAGGGCCCAGCCGAGGACGCGGAGATCGAGGCCCGCTTCATTCAACCGCGGCAAGCCGCGAGGGCCGAAAGCGCGGATCAGGCGAATGCCTCCGAAGGCGAGCAGTGTGCCAATCAACCCCGAGACGGCGGCAAGCAGGACGCTTTCGGTGAGCAGCTGTCGCACGATCCGTCCGGCACTCGCTCCAAGCGCAGCGCGAACGGCCATCTCGCGCGCGCGGCCGACGCTGCGCGCCAGCGAGAGGCTTGCGACGTTGGCAGCGGCGATCAGGAACACGCAAAACACGGCGCCGCCGAGCATCCACAGTGCCAATCGCGATTGGGGTCCGACCACGTAGAGACTCAGTGGGACGACGGTGATGCCCTGGTTCCTTTCGGCCGCCGGCAACTGATCGTTGAGGCGGCTGGCGATTGCAGTCATCTCCGCCTGGGCCTGGTCGAACGTTACGCCCGGTCGAAGTCTCCCGATGACGAACCACGTCTGTCCGCCGCGCACGCTGCGGCGGGTCGTGTGGGGCTCCCACACGTCTGCATCGAGCCTCGCGATTTGGAAACCAGCAGGGAGGATGGCGATGATCTGGGAAGGAAGCCCGTTGAGCACGATCGTCGCTCCGATCGCATCGTTCGAGCCTCCGAAACGCGATTGCCAGAAGCGATGACTAATC
>JBOGJB010000037.1:0-3597 GCA_050745085.1 Vicinamibacterales bacterium | reverse complement strand
GGCGCCGGAGAGCTCCGGCACAAGGAGAGCGACCGGATCGCGGCGCTCGTCGCCGGCCTGCGCGCGCTCGGCATGGAGGCGGAGGAGCGTGCGGACGGCTTTGCCGTCCATCCATCGCGGCCGACCGGCGGCGATGCGGACGCTGCGGGCGATCACCGCCTCGCGATGACGTTCGCGATCGCGGCGCTCGCGGCGCGCGCGCCGTCGCGGATCGCCGGCGCCGAGGCCGTGGACGTCTCATACCCCGGCTATTTCGAGGCGTTGCGCGCCGTCTGCGCGTGAAGACCGACAAGCTCTACCTCGTCGGGTTCATGGCCGCGGGTAAGACGAGCGTCGCGCGCGCGCTCGGCGCGCGGCTCGGCTGGCGGATCGAGGACGTGGACGAGCTGATCGAGGCGCGCGAGCGGCTGGCGATCGCCGACATCTTCGCGCGGCACGGGGAGGCGTACTTCCGCCGCGTCGAGCGCGATATTGTCAAGCTGCTCATGCCGCTCCGCCACACCGTCGTCGCGACCGGCGGCGGGACGTTCGCCGATCCCGAGACGCGCGCGGCGATCAATCTGGACGGCGTGTCGGTCTGGCTCGACGCGCCGCTCGACGCGATCCTGCTGCGCCTGCCGGCGGACGGACGGCGGCCGCTCGCCGCCGATCGCGCGCAGCTCGACCGGCTGTACGCGGCCCGGCGGGGCGTCTACGAGCTGGCGCATTTGCGCGTGGACGCGAGCACGGCCCGGCCGGAGGAGCTCGCGGAGCGCATCATCGACTGGTTGGAAACCGAGAACTGAGGACTGAGAACCGACCGTGCGGTACCTCGTGCTGTCCGACATTCACGCGAACCTCGAGGCGCTCGAGGCGGTGCTCGAGGCCGCGCCACGCGACACCTGGGACCGTGTCGTCGTCCTCGGCGATCTGGTCGGCTACGGCGCCGATCCCAACGGCGTCATCGCGCGCGTCCGCGCGCTCGATCCGGTCGCCGTCATCCGCGGCAACCACGACAAGGCGGCGTGCGGCGTGGACGATGCATCGGCGTTCAACCACCTGGCGCGGCAGGCGGCCGAGTGGACCTACGAGACGCTGACCGACGAGCACCGTACCTGGCTGCGCGAGCTGCCGCCGGGCCCGGCGGTCATCGACGAAGGGCTCGAGATCTGCCACGGCGCGCCGTTCGACGAGGACGCGTACATCTTCGACGGCCGCGACGCGGCGCGCGCGTTCGAAACCTCCACGCGCCAGCTGTGCCTCTTCGGCCACACGCACCTGCCGGTTATCTTTCTCCAGAGCGACGCGCGGTTCGAGGGCACGGTGCCGGAAGGAGAGACGTTCACGCTGCCGCTCGAGTCGGGCATCCGTTATCTGGTCAACCCCGGATCGGTCGGCCAGCCGCGCGACGGCGATCCGCGCGCGGCGTTCGCGGTGTACGACGGGGAGAAGCGCGCGCTGGTGCTCCGGAGGATCGAGTACCCCGTGGCGGAAGCGCAGCAGAAGATCACCGCCGCGGGGCTTCCCGTGTCGCTCGCGAACCGGCTCGGGCTGGGACGTTAGGGAAGGACGCGCACGACCACCGACCCGACATTCAAGAAGAGCACACGGTAACCGTCGTTGCGCGAGGCATCATCGCAACGTCTCCCGGCTGCGGGAGCCGTCGAGCGGCAGACGCACGAGACCATAGGATTCGATCACGGGCCTGTTGCCCTCCCCCGTTCCTCCTGCTTTCGGAGCTTCGCGGCGTACGCATCAGCGGCCGCGCGGGAACCGAGGATCCAACCGATCACGATGCCGACTAGCAGGACGCCCGGGATGAAGATAAAGTGCGCTGCGGTCATGCCGCCCATCGTGGCCGTCCTACCTGTCTCTGGCGCCGCTCCGCTGCGAGAGCTGTTCGAGCTCGCGCTCGACGCGGGACAGGCGCCGCCAGAGCGACCAGATATACAGGAAGATTGCCGCCCACGCGACCGCGTACGCGGACATGACGAGCGGCGCCGCGGGCAGGCGCTCGGTCTCGGCGTCGGTCACGGGGAGGAATTCCTCCTGCGCCGGCCGCGGCTGCGCCGCGATCGGCGAGACGCCCAGCGGGATCGTCAGAGCCAGCAGGATCGCCGCGACGACGCGCTTCATGTCATTCCTCCAGATACAACTCGTCCACGCGCGCGCGCAACCGCTCCAGCCGGACGCGGGCGGCGAAGGTCGCCGCCGCGAGGAGCAGGAACGCCGCCGTGCACCACCACAAGGTCCCCCGCATGCCCGGCCCGAGCGTTGGCACGACGGTTGTTTTCGGATGCACAGTCCGCCAGACATTGACCGACCAGTACACGAACGGCACGTTGGCCATGCCGAAGAGCGCGACGCCAGAGGCGAGCTTCTCAGAGCCCGGACCGCCGTAACGCCGGAGTAGCAGGTAGGCGATGAGGATCAGCTCCAGGACCAGCGCGGATGTCAGCCGCGCGTCCCATTGCCACCACACGCCCCACGCCTTGCGCGCCCAGAGCGGTCCGGTCGTGAGCCCGATCAACCCGAAGAGGACGGCCACCTCCGCCGCGGCGACGGCTACGCGGTCCGCCGCGGCGCTGCGCCGGAACAGATGCACCGCGCCCGCGACGCCGCAGACGAACACCGCCGAGAACATCACCATCCACGACGGGAAGTGGAAGTAGAAGATCTTCTGCACGAACCCCATGGTGGACTCGTACGGCGCGCCGTCGATCAGCCAGGGCGCGGCGACGAACATCACCGCGGCGAGCAGGATGGTCGGGAGAAAGAGTGTGCGCATCGAACGATCACTCCGTCATGACAGGCTCGAAGGTCCACAACGCGAGCGTGATGAAGACCGCGTCGAAGGCGGCGAGCATGGTGATCCAGGCGATCGCGATCGGCTCGTTCACCTCGGCCTGGAAGAGCGCGGAGGTGCCGCGTACGCCGGCGATGATGACCGGCACCGTAATCGGGTACAGCAGGACCGGCAGCAGCACGTCACGGCTCCGTGATCGGACGAGCATCGCCGCGAACAGCGTCCCGACCGAGGCAAACCCGGTCGTTCCCGCGGCAAGGAGCGCGGCGAACAGCAGCGGACGCTCCAGGATCGGCGCCTGGAACAGCAGGGCGACGACCGGCACCAGAATCATCTCGACACCGGCGAGGAGCGCCAGCAGGGCCAGCAGCTTGCCGACGTAGATCGCGGGGCGATCGGCCGGCGCGAGCAGCAGCGCGCGAAGCGTCTCGCTCTGCCGCTCGCGCTCGAACGCGCGCCCGAGCGCGAGGGTTCCCGCGAACGCAATCGCGATCCAGAGGATGCCCGCGGCCGCGTCGTCGAGCGCGCGCCCGTCGCGGACGAAGCTGAAGGCGAAGACGAGGACACACGACACCGCAAAAAACAGCGTCGTGTACAGAATTTCGCGGCTGCGCACTTCCACAATCAGGTCCTTGCGCATAACCAGCCACGCGACGGTGACGAAGGCTTTCATACCAGCCTGCGGTACCGCTCGCGCAGGGCGCCCGGGCCGGCGTCGAGCGCGACGAGCCGTCCCTCGCGCAGCACCGCGATACGATGCACCAGCCGCTCGACGGTCTCGAGGTCGTGCGTCGCGACGAGCACGATCGCCC
>JBOGJB010000036.1:0-2856 GCA_050745085.1 Vicinamibacterales bacterium | reverse complement strand
TTCGCCGCCGTCGCACTCGTGCTCGCCGCCGTCGGCATCTTCGGCGTGATGTCATTCGTGGTTGCGCAACGCCGGCGCGAGATCGGCATCCGCATGGCGCTCGGCGCGGCGCCGCGCTCGATCCTCGGAATGATCGTCGGTCAGGCGCTCGGCCTGGCCGCGGTATCCGCCGCGCTCGGACTCGTCGGCGCGCTCGCGCTCGGCCGCGCCATGCGCACGCTGCTCTTCGCCACCGGTCCGGCAGATCCGATGACGCTGGGTGCGGTCACGATCGGGCTGGGCGTCCTCGCGCTCGTGGCGTCCGCCGTTCCCGCGATTCGCGCCGCCCGCGTCGATCCGGCGCTGGCGATGAGATCCGAATGAAACGGTTCTGGGTTCAGCGTTCAAGGTTCAGGGTACCGTTCAGGGTTCGGGGTTCAGGGTGCGGTTCAGGGCTCTGAACGCTGCACCGCACCCTGAACCCTGAACCTTGAACCGCACCCTGAACCCTGAACCTTGAACAGCACCTTGAACCCTGAACCTAGAACCCTGAACCGATGGTTCGTAAGTACCGATTCAGCCCCAGCCACGAGTAGTCCAGGCGTCCAGCCCAGTCGTACGCGTCGGCATCCGCCTCCGACATGTGCCGTCGGAGATCGAGCTTGCCGAGTCTGACGAACTCGTCGCGGCGCTGGTCGTCGGTGAGGTCCGGCCGCGCGAGGAGCGCGCGGCCGGTGCGCACCCACTCGTCGAGGCGATCCATCAGCTCCCGCACGTGCGCCGCGGTGTCCTGGAACGGCCCGAAGTGCGTCACGAAGAGCGTCGCGGGCCGCCACTCGAGCAGCCGATCGGCGCTCTGCCGCCAGGCGGCGAGGTCGATGTCCGGCGGCGGCGTGGGCGGCAGGACGTAGGTGCCCGGCGCGCGGCGGATGCCGGCGACGTCACCTGCGAAGGCGACGCCGCTCGCGCGATCGAGGTAGCTGACGTGATGCACGGCGTGACCGGGCGTGTACGCGACCTCCAGCTCGCGCCCGGCGACTTGGATGCGCTCCCCGCCTTGCAGTACGCGCACGCGATCGGAGGGCACGGCCAGAAACTCGCCCCACAGTTTCTCCATCCACTCGCCATAGAGCCGGCCCGCGCTTGCCAGCAGCTTCGTCGGATCGATCATGTGCGGCGCGCCGCGTTCGTGGACGTAGACCTCGATCGACGGGTTCCGTGCGATGAGCGATCCGGACGCGCCGGCGTGATCGAGATGGATATGGGTCAGCAGGATGGCTCGGACGTCCGCGATCGACATCCCGCTCCGCTCCAACTCCGCGGTTAGGGCGGGCAGCGTGGACGCCGGCCCGGGATCGACGAGCGCGACGCCGCTCACGCTGTGCAGGATGCCGGTCGCGATGATCTGGGTCCTGCCGCGGAATCTGAGGTCCACATAATCGAGGCCGGCCGCGAGCGTACTCATCGGCCGCAGATTATCTCAGATGCGCCTTCGGCATTCGGCATTCGGCATTCGGCATTCGGCATTATCATGGTGGATAGATGGCGGAAGGGGAACGACAGCCCGGCGGCGAGGTCCTCGAGCGGACCCGCCAGAAGACCAAAGAGCCGGAGCTCTTCCAGGTGGTCCTCCTCAACGACGACTACACGACGATGGAGTTCGTCGTCGAGGTGCTGGAATCGATCTTCAACAAGCCGCCGGCTGAAGCGTTCCGGATCATGATGCACGTGCACACGCAGGGGAAGGGCATGTGCGGCGTGTACCCGTTCGAGATCGCCGAGACGAAGGTCGCGACGGTTCACGAGCGAGCCAGAGCGAATGGCTTTCCCCTGAAAGCCACAATGGAGAAGACGTGAATGCTGATTGCTGAATGCTGAGTGTGGATTCCAAACCACTCAGATTCCGCATCACTCAGCAATCAGCAGTCTGAATTCCACAATGTTCAGCACGTCCCTGGAAATTGTGCTCACCATCGCCTTTCGTGAGGCGACGTCGCGGCGTCACGCCCATCTGACGCTCGAGCACCTGTTGTACGCGCTCGCGCACGATCCCGAAGGGGAAAAGATCCTCGCCGCGTGCGGCGCCGACCTGCCGCGGCTCCGCCGCGAGCTGGACGAGTACCTGCACAAGTCGGTCGAGCAGTTCGGGCGCGGGCAGCAGCGCGAGCCGGATCAGACGCTCGCGTTCCGCCGCGTGCTCCAGACCGCCGTCCTCCACGTGCAGAGCGCGGGACGCCAGGAAGTACAGTCGGGCGACGTGCTCGCGGCGATCCTGCAGCAGCCGAAGTCGTTCGCGGCGCAGACGCTCGAGGGGCACGGCATCACCAGGCTCGACATCCTCGAGTACATCTCGCACGGCGTCTCGAAGGTGCCGCTCGGCGGCACCGGCCGGAGCGGCGAGGAGCCGGCGGCTGCCGGCGAAGGGCAGGAAGGATCAGCAACCTCCCGCGATCCGCTGGGCGCGTACGCGCTCAACCTGACCGATCGCGCGAAGGCTGGTGCGCTCGACCCGCTCATCGGTCGCACGATCGAGCTGCAGCGCACGCTGGAGATCCTCTGCCGGCGCCGCAAGAACAATCCGGTATTCGTCGGCGACGCCGGCGTCGGCAAGACCGCGCTCGCCGAAGGACTCGCGATGCGGCTCCTCGAGGAGGACGTCCCGGAGATCCTGAAAGGGGCGGAAGTCTTCTCGCTCGACACGGGGGCGCTGCTGGCCGGCACGCGCTTCCGCGGCGACTTCGAGGAGCGATTCAAGGCGGTCATCAACGCGCTCGCCAAACGACAGCGGCCCATCCTGTTCATCGACGAGATTCACGCGACCGTCGGCGCCGGCGCGACGACCGGCGGGACGATGGACCTCGCGACGCTGATCAAGCC
>JBOGJB010000035.1:0-16520 GCA_050745085.1 Vicinamibacterales bacterium | reverse complement strand
ACGCCAGCCATACCTGGGGCCTGCGCTGGCTGCGGGAGACCTCTCCCCAGTTCAACCAGCTCGACTCGAACTGGACCGCCTCGCGAGCGGAGGACGAGACCGACGTGGACTCGACCCTCGTCGGAACCCTCAGCTCCGTGCTCGGCTCGAACAAGGTGAACACGCTCCGGATCTCCGGGACGCGGGAGGATGTCACGTTCGGCAACCCCGGATACTTCGACACCGGACGCCAGGACACGCTGCTCCCACTCCTCGACTACCTGAGCTTCGAGGACCAGCAGAGCGCCCGCCACCAGCGACGTCTGGACATCGCGTACGCCTTGGACGAGACGTTCGCCTGGTTCGTGCCGGGCAAGCGGGGCGACCACGACCTCAAGTTCGGCGTGCAGTACATCTGGGCGTCGCTGCTCTTCCAGCAGCAGCAGAACATGAACGGGACCTTCGTGTTCAGCCACGATCGCCCGTTCAGCGCCGCGGATCCCCGTAGTTATCCCGAGCGGCTGTCAATCCGCCTGCCGCAACCGCTCGAGTCGTACATGACGGGGCATTTCATCTCGGCGTTCGCACAGGACAAGTGGCGGCCGAATGGCCGGCTGTCGCTCAGCCTGGGCGTGCGGTACGACCTCGAGATCCTGCCGATTCACGAGTTCAACAACCCGAACTTCGCCAGTCCGGACGACTATCCGGTGGATACGAACAACTTCTCGCCGCGGGCGGGGTTCAGCTACACGCTCGACAGCGCGGCGCGGTCGGTGGTCCGCGGCGGCTTCGGCCTGTTCTACCAGCGGACACCGTTCACCTACCTGGACGAGGTGATCTTCGCCGGCGTTTTCTCGGATTCGTTCGTCGTGAACTTCCCGAGGACGAGCGCCGATTCAGGACCCTCCAACGGGCGGTTCCCCACCGATCCGCTGCTGCGGAACGGGCCGACGGTGAACCGCGAGCTGCTCAACGCGCAGTTTCCAACGGGAACACTCCAGCGGAACGCCGGCGAGGTATTCTTCGACAGCCCCGACAGGCACCTGCCGTACGCGCGCCAGTACTCGTTGGGGTACGAGCGTCAGTTCGGGCGCAGCATGTCGATCAGCGTCGACTACATCCGCTCCGAGCTTCGCGAGCAGTACATGCGCCGGAATCTGAACCCCGGGCTGCGCGTGTCGACGTCGCGGACGGGGACGATCGTGTACAGGAACCCGGCCTTCGTGCAGCAGTGGGAGAACGTCAACATCGGGTGGATCGACAACGACTCGCTGCAGGTGCAGCTCGACAAGCGGTACAGCCATGGGTTCCAGCTGCGCGGGTCGTACACGTACAATCGCGGCCGCGGCGTCGTCGAAGCCGGCGTCACCGACACGGTCGTGACACAGCTCGGCGACGACCTGCAGCTGAACCTGATGGAAGGCCCGACGAGCGTCGAGCGGCCGCATATTCTGTCGATCGACGGGACGTGGGATATTCCTCGAACGAAGGGGCTGAAGTTCAGCGGCGTCCTGCAATACCGCAGTGCTGTGCCCATCACGCTCATCGACACCAACTTCGATCTCAACAGGAACGGCAGGACGGACGACGAATACATGGCGGCCGGGACGCACACCGGCACCGGTCCGGACGCGATCACGATCGAGAACGACGGCGGCAGACGCGGCGCCCGGACCGACGGCTACTTCCGGATGGACATGCGCGCCGGGTACCGGTTCCGGCTCCCGAAGGGCAGAGTCGTGGAAGCGTTTGTCGACGCCTACAACATCACCGACCGCGTCAACTTCGGGAACCCAAACGGCGACCGGCGGTCGGCGAACTTCCTCGTCCGGACCGGCACCATCGCCCCCACGCGGACAATGCAGTTGAATCTGAAGTACTCGTTCTAGAGTCTCGGAAGGGCGGGCTCATTCGGGCCCGCCCTCTTGGGCACGTCGTGCGGTAAAGTACCGCGCGCGGCCTCATGCTCACTCGCAGAGCGTTCCTGCTCCTCTCCGCCTCGCTCGTTCCCGCGGCAGGTCTGCGAGCCGAGCCGCTGGACGTCGCCGCAATCGATCGGCGGCGGATCCTCGATGCCGCCGATCGTTACCTCCGCGAATCTCCCATCACCATCACCGCGGCGTCGAGCCCGCGCAGCGCCGGAGGCAGGCACGATTTCTTCTCCGAAGGAGACGACTGGTGGCCTGATCCGGCGAATCCGGACGGACCATACATCCAGCGCGACGGCATGACCAATCCCGACAACTTCGTCGAGCATCGCCGCGCGCTGATGCGCCTGAGCCTGCACGTGCCGGCGCTGGCCGCCGCCTGGTCGATCACGCGGGACCGCCGGTACGCGGACCACGCCGCGCGCCACCTGCGCGCCTGGTTCATCCATGCCGGTACGTTGATGAATCCGAGTCTGCTCTACGCGCAGGCGATCAAAGGCCGGGTCACCGGGCGCGGCATCGGCATCATCGACACGATCCATCTGGTCGAGGTAGTGCGCGCGACGACCGTGCTCGAAGGCGCCGGCGTGATGCCGGCAACCGAGCGCGATGGCGTGCGCGACTGGTTCAGCCGGTACCTGACCTGGATGACGACGCATGAGTACGGCATCGCGGAGCGGGACGCGACGAACAACCACGGAACGTGTTGGGTGATGCAGGTGGCCGAGTTCGCGCGCTACGCCGGGCGCGCGGATCTGACCGCCTTCTGCCGAACGCGCTACAAGACGGTCCTCGTCCCGAATCACATGGCGGCCGACGGCAGTTTCCCGCGCGAGCTGGGGCGCACGAAGCCGTACGGGTACTCGCTGTTCAACCTCGACGCGATGGCGGCGGTCTGCCAGATCCTGTCGACGCGAGAGGACAACCTCTGGACGTTCGAGCTGCCCGACGGCCGCGGGATGCGGAAGGCGCTGGCCTTCATGGCGCCCTACATAGCCGACAAGAAAAAGTGGCCGCACAAGCCCGACGTCATGTACTTCGACGAGTGGCCCGTGCGGCAGGCGAGCTTGCTGTTCGGCGGTCTTGCGCTCGACAGGCCTGACTACGTCGCGCTGTGGCGGACGCTCGATCCTGATCCGACGGTCGAAGAAGTCATTCGCAACTACTTCGTCCGGCAACCGGTTCTGTGGCTGTGAGACAATTCGCCCGCGGCATCCGCAGGAGGTCACCGTGGCACCAGTCACATGGCGGTGGCGTTTCGTTCTGGCGGGCACGACGGTGGCGCTCGTGTCGGCGTTTCAGATCTCGTCCGGGGCGCAGTCGGCCGCCCGCGCCGCCGGCAGGCCACTCGCGATCGAGGATTACTACCGCCTTCAGACCGTCGGCAACGCCGAGATCTCGCCCGACGGGCGCTGGGTGGTGTTCACGGTCGCGACCCGGATCGAGGAGGACAACAGCACGCGGACCGAGGCGTACCTCGTCTCTGCCGATGGACCGGCGGCACCGCGCCGCATCCTGCACTACGGGACGGACGTCGCGAACCCGCGCTGGTCGCAGGACGGCCGGCTGCAATACTCCGCAGACCGGCAGCAGTGGAAGATTGACCCCGCCAGCGAATCCGCGCCGCCGGTCCGGATCGAGAGCCTGCCGAACGACGCCGTGACGAGCCCCGACGGAGCGTGGTTCGCGGTGGCCACAGAGAAAACCGACCCAAAGAAAGAATCACACTACGCGAGCGAGTTCGAGCGGAGGCATCAGGAACGCTTCAAGGGCGTGACGTTCGACTGGAAGGACTTCCAGCGCGATGGCCAGCCGTTCCCTGCGCCGAACCTGCGCGCCCGTCCGTCGGCGCAGGTGGTCGTCCGGCCTGCCGGCGGCGGCGACGCGAAGGTTCTCGTCGACATGGACCTGCGTCCGGACAACCTGGCGTGGCACCCGAACGGGCGGCTGCTCGCCTTCACCGCGAACAGCGACTGGCGCGACGAGCTGAAGTACGAGCGATCCGATCTGTGGACCGTAACGACGGAAGGGAAGATGACACGGCTGACCGACGCCCCGTACGTCCACGGCGACGTCGAGTTCTCGCCCGATGGCACGTACCTGTCCTATGCCCGCACGTTCGGCACGGACATGGTGATCGAAAAGAAGCTGAACCACGGCGGGCCGCGAGATCTCTTCGTCCGCCCGATGGCGGGCGGAGAGCCGATCAACCTGACGGCGAACTGGGACCTCGAGCCCGGACCGACCCGCTGGGCGCCCGATGGCGCTTTCATCTACTTCACGGCGGGCGTCGGCGGCGAGAGCCATCTGTTCCGCGTCTCGGTGCCCGGCGGGCAGGTCGAGCAGATGACGAAGGGGGCGCGCCGGCTCGGCGGGCTGACGCTCGATCGGAGCTGCCGCCGGATGGCGTACACGGTTGGACTGCACCACTCGCCGCCCGAGGTCTACGTCGCAAACATCGACGGCACGAACGAGCGGCGGCTGACGAGCGTGCACGATCGCATCGCGTCGGAGATCGCGCTCAGCAAGGCGGAGCCGCTGCGCTGGACGAGCTACGACGGTACGCAGATCGAAGGCTGGCTCCTGCTTCCCTACGCCTACGACGCCGCGAAGGGACCCTATCCCCTCATCGTCACGAGTCACGGGGGTCCCCACTCGGCGACGGGCTACAATTTCGACTTCAAAAAACAGTACTTCGCGGCTAACGGCTACTTCGTGCTCGACACGAACTTCCGCAGCTCGACCGGGTACGGCGAGGCCTTCAAATGGGCAACCTGGGGTGAGTGGGGAACGAAGGACGGCCAGGATGTCGTGTCGGGGGTCGAGTACGTGCTCAAGCGCTACCCCATCGACCCGGCCCGCGTCGGGCACACCGGCCATTCGTACGGCGGCTTCATGACGAACTGGCTGATCACGCAGTACCCAGACCGGTTCGCGGCGGCGATCACCGGCGCCGGCATTTCAAACTGGATCAGCGACTACGGGACGGCCGACATCTACCGGACGAAGGAAACCGAGTTCTTCGGCACGCCGTGGGACCCGGCGGCGCGCGATCGGATGATCAAGCAGTCGCCGCTGACTTACGCCGGCCGTGTGAGAACGCCGACGCTCTTCGTCCATGGCGAAGTGGATCAGCGCGTGCCGTACGAGGAGGCCGAACAGATGTACTTTGCGCTGAAACGGCGCGGCGTGCCGGCCAGGATGATCCAGTACGCCGATCAACCGCACGGCATCGGCGGCCACTGGAACAACGTGCACCGCATGATCAACGAGATGAAGTGGTGGGACACCTATCTCAAGCCGCGGACGGCGACGACGACCAATTCGGGCGGGCCGCACTAACGACGGTACCTCTGGTCGCGGTCGAAGAGATCGGCTACCAGTCAGCTCGCGGAGGCAAGGGAGCACACGGAGAGTGAACACCACGGAGACACGGGGGGCACGGAGAAAGGGCCAGTTTAATCCTTCGTTTGCTCCGTGTCTCCGTGATTGGCTCTCTCCGTGTGCTCCTTTGCCTCCGTGAGCTGACTCAGCCGATCTCCTCGAACGTCCGCACGATGGGGTACGTGTCAGCGTTGACGGGAGGCGCTGCGGGTGGACGCACGCAGAGCAGCGTCTGGAATCCGGCGGCTCGGGCGGCGTCAATCTCCTTCGTGACGTCGGAGATGAACAGGAGCCGGTCAGGCGGGGAGGACACCTGCTCGGCGATCCTGAGGTAGCTCGCGGCTTCCGTCTTGGGTCCAACCGCGGTATCGAAATGCCACCGCAGGAGCGGCGTCAGGTCGCCTGCTGTCGAGTGCGCGAACAGCAGCTTCTGGGCGAGCACGCTGCCGGATGAGAAGATCCCGACGCGCACGCCGGCCGCGGTCCAGCGCCGGAGCGCCGCGGGGACATCCGGGTACACCTCGCCTCGCAGCGCGCCACGAAGGTAGCCTTCCTCCCAGATGCGTCCTTGGAGCTCCTTCAGCCAACGCGACTTGCGATCGCGATCGATCAGCCAGCCGACGTATACAGCGACCGACTCGAGCCGCGCGTCGGCCGGGTCGTCGCGCCAGGGGGGTGGCGACTGTCCGGCCGCGACGTCCGCCGCGTGCTCCTCGCGGAGGCCGTCGAGGGCCGCGTCAATCTCAGCGTGAGGTGTTCGCGCCGCGAGATAGTCGCGGACCCGGGTGCGGGCAAAGGCAAACAAGGTCCGATGGACGAACTCGATCGGCGTCGTCGTCCCTTCGATGTCGAGCAGCACGACGCCGACGCCTGCAGCCGCGAGGCTGAAGGTCACGCGCGCGAAGAGGTGATCGACGCGACGTGCGAGGGTCCGAAGCAGATCGGCTGGAAGCCGCGATCCACGCCGCTGTCGGTATAGCGCGGCGTCCAGCCCGACGGGTCCTGAAACAGGCGGATGGCCCGTATCTGGCGCTCGGCGCACAGGTCGAACCAGTGCCGCGTGCCGCGCGGCACGCGAATCAGATCGCCCGGCCCGACCTCAATCGCGAACACCGGGCCGCTCGCGGGGTGGATGTGAAACAGCCCGCGCCCGCTGATAATGAACCGCACCTCGTCTTCGTCGTGCCAGTGCTCGCGGTTGAATTTCGCCAGCATCGTCTCGAGGTTGGGCGTGTCGGCCGTCACGTCGATGACGTCCGCGGTGACGTATCCGCCGCGAGCCTTCAACGTGTCGATCTCCCGGCCGTACGCCTCGAGGATGGCGCCCGCGGGCGCGTCCGCGGGAACCTCGTGGGCGGGCGTCCACCGCTCGTACTCAATCCCACGCGCGGCGAGGTAGGCCGCCACCTCCGCCTGGGCGGTCAACTGGATGTTCTCTGCCGGAATCTTGATGGCCGCCATGGCTGGCGCTCCTATCTGTCGAACGTCTCGAAGGCGGCACGCTCGGCGCCCTTCAGAGCCATCGCCTGCCCCACCGTCTGAAGGAGGAACTCGAGAATCTCCACGTGGCGGCGGGCCTCGTCGAGATCGGCGCCCCACGTGTACAAACCGTGCCGGACAATAAGGAATCCGTGCGCGGATGGGTGCTGACCGAGCGTATCGGCCACCACGCGCGCGAGCCGCGGCATGTCCTGATCGTTCTCGACGACGGGCAGCCACTCGCGATGTTCATGGGTCCGCACACCGGCGAGACCCTTGAGCATCTCGTAGCCTTCGATCAGAAGTCCGCCGTCACCCGCGTGCACGTCTGACAGAACCGTGCTCCAGACCGAATGGGTATGAAACACGGCGCCCGCATGGCGGGTCCGGACGATCTCGATGTGCAGCAACGCCTCCGCTGACGGCCGTTCCGCGCCGTCACCGATCGTCAGGCCGCGCCCGTCGACCTGCAGAATCCGTTCTGGGCTCAGCTCCCCCTTGAACGCGCCGCTCGGCGTCATGGCCAGCGTCAAGGGTTCCGGTTCGACAACGGCGCTGAGGTTGCCGCTCGTGCCGAGCACCCAGCCGCGCGCGTCGAACCGACGGCCCGCCTCGACCAGTCCGGCCGCGATCTGCTCGAAACGCTCCGACTTCATGGGCCCAAAGGCGATTATACGCCTCGCCTCACGCGTGGCCGGTTACATTGCCATCGGCTCGTCGGCGCTCGGGCCGTAAATCTGCGGTACCGTCGACCCCATCGGACGCAGATAGGTGGAAAGCTGCCCACGGTGGTGGATCACATCAAGCAGGAAGCCCCAGGCCTGGTCGTATCCGGAGGCCGCGTAGACCTCATGCCCCTGAAACTTGAACGGCACCTGGCCCTCCCATCGAGCGGCGTCCGCGGCACGCAGCCGCCTGGTGGCGGCATCGTGATGGCGGTCGTAGACCTCGAGGATCTCCTTGACGGTCGCGGGTGTCGGGATCTCCACCCAGTCGAGCGCCCCTTTCTCCAGCCCCTCGCCGAGCACGATTTCCTCGCGCACGATCAGCCACGCGATTTCGCGGGCGGTGCGCGCCTTCGGATCGGCGCGGTAGTCCGAGCGCTCCTGCGGAATCCGTGAGATGACTTTGCGGGTGGCTGGAGCTTCCTTCTCCCAGAACTTCAGAAACAGCGCCTTCTGGTCCATTGTGCCCTCCACATATTTAAGGATGGGCACTATAGGCGAACATACGGCGAAAGGTCAAGCCGACTTCATCTGACTCTCATGTCCGCACGCGACACGCCCGAAGGCCATCAACGGAGGCAAAACGGTACGGGAGGTTAACGGAGGTCAGAGGGTAGCCACGGATTTCGCAGGCCGTCACGCAGACGGCACACGGATCGGATCACGCTGCATCCGCGTCCATCCGTGGAATCTGTGGCCTCGTGATCCGTGGTTCAGCCTCCGTTTCCCTCCCTTTCCTCCGTTATTCTTACGTCCGAGTGTGTCGCGTGAAGTCACGCCCGGCGCGCGTACTCACGTGTGGACTGCGACACTGCATGCCTGACTATTCGCTGCTAGCGCGCCGGCGGCTTGAACTCGATGACGATGTTGCGGAGCGGCTTCTCGCCGACGGTCTTCACGACGTGGATCACCGGCGGGTTGAACCGCACGTCGTCGGGGATCTGATCGCGGAAAACCTCCGGCTGCCCGTCCGGCCACTGCTGCAAGCGTGTCTTGTTGATGACGATCACGACGCGCTGGGTGTGACTGTGACGGGCGCGGGTGTCGCCCGGAGCGAGCTTCTCTTCGAAGACGAAGAACTCGGGACCGTCATAGAGGATCGCGTTCTTGTCGGGCGGAATCCGGACGCCCGGCGACGTCGCGGCCGGATGGCCCGGCTTGATGACGACCTCCAGAAAACGACCGGCGGGCGCCCGGTAGCGCGCGCCCGCGTGAAACACCGCGATCTCGCCCCGGGTCATCCTCTTTCGAGCGCCGGCCCCCTCCAGCTCGATGGGATCGAGCGCGACCAGGATGCGATCCCGGCATCCCTCGCCCCCCTCGCCGCACACGGCGGCGTCTCTGGTCACTCGGACATACTCGTTGTCGAGCGCCGCCGGGGGCGCTTGCAGCAGAGTCAGCAGCATGAAAAGAGACGGCATGGGATCAGCCTCAGATTGTGGTAGAAGGTTGCCGTGACACGCCTAACCATCGTCGCCGTCCTGCTATCCCCGGTGGTCCTCATGCCCGCCGCGGATGCGCCGCGTATTCAGGTTATCCCGAACGACACGGCGCGGCGCGTGGACGTCATCGCCGACGGGAAACCCTTCACCTCCTACATCTATCCGACGAGCCAGAAGAAGCCGGTCCTGTATCCGCTTCGGACGGCGAAAGGGACCCTGGTGACGCGCGGGTGGCCGCTCGAGCCGCGGAGAGGCGAGCGCATCGACCATCCGCACCAGGTCGGTCTGTGGCTCAACTACGGAGACGTGAGCGGTCTGGACTTCTGGGGCCACTCCGACGCCACGCCCGCCGATCAGGCGCCGAAGATGGGCACCATCGTTCACCGTAAGGTGATCGAGGCCAGAAGCGGCGCCGACCGGGGCGACCTCGCCGTCGAAACGGACTGGGTCGGCCACGATGGACGCGCGGTTCTCCGCGAGCAGACCCAGTTCACCTTTCGCGGGACGGCGGACACGCGCAGCGTGGACCGGATCACCACGCTGACGGCGGTGGATCGTCGCGTGGTCTTTCGCGACACCAAGGAGGGAATGTTCGGCTTGCGCGTGGCGCGCGCGCTCGAGCAGCCGGCCGACAAGCCGGAAGTGTTCACGGATGCCGCCGGGCGGCCGGAGAACGTCCCGGTGCTCGACAACGCGGGCGTCACCGGCCAGTACCTCAGCAGCGATGGGCTGAAGGGCGATGCGGTCTGGGGCACGCGCGCGCGATGGGTCTTGCTCTCCGGCACGGTCGAATCGGAGCCGGTGACGCTCGTGATGCTGGACCATCCGGACAATCCCGGCTTCCCCACCTACTGGCACGCGCGCGGATATGGACTCTTCGCAGCGAACCCCCTCGGCCAGAAGGACTTCACCCAAGGCAAACAGGAGTTGAATCTCGCGATCGAGCCGGGCCGCTCGATCA
Source organism: Vicinamibacterales bacterium (assembly GCA_050745085.1). GTDB lineage: Bacteria > Acidobacteriota > Vicinamibacteria > Vicinamibacterales > 2-12-FULL-66-21 > DATAEE01. The sequence goes on along the minus strand of JBOGJB010000035.1, from coordinate 6,622 downwards.
CGTTCCGCTACCGCGTGTTGATCCTCGGCGCCGCGACGCCGGAGTCGATCGAGCGCGAGTATCGCGCGTTCACGTCGAGTCCATCGTCGTAGATCGCTGTTGTGACTGGTCGCGGAGGCAAGGGAGATCACGGAGAGGGATCAACACGGAGACACGGAGAAAACGGACTTTCCTCCGTTGACCCCGTGCCTCCGCGGTAATCATTCTCCGTGTCCTCCCTTGCCTCCGTGCGCGTGAGAGATTGTGACGCTGGAGGACCTATGAAGCGCATGCCGTGGATCGCGTTGGCCGCCGTCGCGGGGATCGGGAGCGCGCTCGTCGCGCAGGATCCGAAGACGTCCCTCGAGGCCATCGCGAGCGCGATGGGGAGCGCGAACCTCAGGACCATTGAGTATTCAGGCAGCGGGTCCAACTTCGCGCTCGGCCAGAGCCCGAATCCGACCGCGCCGTGGCCGCGCTTCAACGTGACGAGCTACACGGCGTCGATCGATTACGACGCCCCGGCGATGCGCCAGGAGATAGTCCGGACCCAGGGGGAGAACCCGCCGCGCGGCGGCGGCGGGCAGCCGCTCGCCGGCGAGCAGCGACAAATTCAGGTGGCAAAAGGCGGATTCGCCTGGAACCTTGCCGGCGCCAACGCGACGCCGGCGCCGGCTGCCTTGAACGAGCGCATCCTGCAGTTCTGGGTCACGCCGCACGGCTTCGTGAAGGGGGCGCTAAGAAGAAACGCCACCATCAAGTCGCAGACGCGGGGCGGCGTGAAGACCACCCTCGTCAGCTTCGCCGCGCCCGACCCGCAGAACTGGAGGTTTCAGGGGACCGTCAACAGCCAGAATCTGGTCGAGAAGGTCGAGACCTGGATCGACAACCCGGTGCTCGGCGACATGCTCGTCGAAACGACGTACTCGGAGTACAAGGATTTCGGGGGCGTGAAGTTCCCCACGAAGATCGTGCAGAAACAGGGCGGCGCGCCGACGCTCGAGCTCACGATCACCGAGGTGCACCCGAACGCGCCGGTCACGATCGAGGTGCCGGCGAACGTCTCACAGGCGACACCGGCGCCCGTCCGCGTCGAGTCTCAGAAGATCGCGGAGGGCGTCTGGTATCTCACCGGCGGCTCGCACCACAGCGTTCTCGTGGAGTTCAAGGATCACGTCGCCGTGATCGAGGGGCCGCAAAACGAAGAACGCTCGCTGGCAGTCATCGGCGAGGTCAAGAAGCTCGTGCCGTCGAAGCCGATCAAGTACCTCGTGAACACGCATCAGCACTTCGATCACGCGGGCGGCATGCGCACCTATGCCGCGGAAGGCGCCACGATCGTCACGCACCAGATCTACAAGCCGTATTACGAGAAGATCTTCGCCAACCCGCGAACGCTGAACCCGGATCGGCTGGCGCAGGCGAGGAAGAAGGCGAAGGTCGAAGCGGTGGTCGGGCAGAAGGTGCTCTTCGACAGCGACCGCGAGCTTGCCCTGCACCCGGTCCAGGGGAACACGCACAACGACGGAATCCTGATGGCCTATCTGCCGAAGGAGAAGATTCTGATCGAGGCCGACGTCTTCACGCCGCCGGCGCCGAACGCGCCGCCGCCGGCGACGCCCAACCCGTTCAGCGTGAACCTCTACGAGAACATTCAGCGCTTGAAGCTGGACGTCAAACAGATCGCGCCGCTCCATGGGCGCCTGGTCACGATGGACGATCTGCGCAAAGCGATCGGGAAATAGCAATCAATCCCCAATTGTCATTTCCCAATTTGGCAATGCAGCGTCAGAACTCCAGTCTGACTCCCAGTTGAATCTGCCTGGGAGGCCCTGCGCCGTTGATCTTGCCGTAGTCGGCTGACGTCGTGACCACGTTCGGGGCGTTCAGGTTGACGGTGTCGAAGAGGTTGAAGACGTCCGCCTGCACGCCGAGCCTGGTCGCGCCGATTCCGAAGTGTTTCCGGAACGAGAGGTCCCAGGCGTGGCGGCCGGGCCCGAGAATCTGGCCGACCTCGGCGTTGCCGAAGCGCGTGTCCGGCGCGGCGACGAACGCGGCGGTGTTGAACCAGCGGGTCTCGTCCCGTTCATCCCCCGGCAGCGAGACCTCGCCGCCGGCGTAGTCGGCGCGGCGCTCGCCGATCGACGTGTTGGCGCGCGCCGTCAGGTACGGCCCCGACTGGATGCGTGTGATGCCGCTCACGTCCCAGCCGCCGAGCACCGCCTCGAGGAGCCCGCCGCGTCCGCGGAAGAACGGCACCGAGTACGTATAGGTCGCCACGAAGATGTGCCGCCGATCGTAGGTGGCCGGGCCGTAGTTGTAGTCGAGATCGTTCTCGACCGGGTTGTCACCGAAGCCGCTCGCGTTCGTGTCCACTTTCGACAGCGTGTAGCCCAGCGTAAACATGATGTCTCCGCGCCGTTTGTTCGCGTACAGCTGCAGGCCGTTGTAGTTCGCTTCCGCCTCGCTGCGCCGCTGCTGGATCACGGAGTAACCCTTGTAGGGCCGCAGAAAGTTGACGGAGGCGCGCTGCGCCGCCGGCAGCGCGTTGTTGGCCGCGAGGAGGCCGAAGTCGGGCCGGTTGATGTCCGGGAACCACAGCAAATCGCGGCCCTTCGTCCCGACGTACGCCGCCTCGACGAAGTACCCACTCCACAGCTCCCGCTGCACGCTCACGCTGTACTGAGTCGTCCTCGCCGTCTGCAGGCCGGAATCGATGGTGCTGATGGTACCGAGCGGCGCGAGCGCCGCCACCGTCCCGCCCGCGGGGTTCGCCAGGTTGCCGTTCTCGTACTGCACGAAGTCCATGAACGGCGGGAGGTTGAGCGACGAGAAGATGATGTTCCCTTCGGGCCGGTCGTAGAAGATGCCGAATCCGCCGCGGATGGCCAGCTTCCCGTCCGCCGTCGGACTCCACGCGAAGCTGACGCGTGGCATCAGGAGGTGCTCGCCGTCATAGAGGCCGCGCTCGGCCCCCGCGGGAATCCCGTTGTAGGCCGGGCCGGTCAGCACTGGCGCCCGATCCTGCTGGTCGTCGGGCACGCCGCTCCCCGCCCGAATCAGCCCGTTGAAGCGATTCCCGCTGTTCGGGACGATCGTGCCGTTCCGGTTCATCGTCACCGCGCGCGCCGGATCGTAGAGCGCCGGGTCGAAGTTCACGAGGTTGTTCTGCTGGCTGTAAATCGGCGGCGCATACTGGTAGCGCACGCCGGCTTCCAGGCTGAGGGCCGGGCTGACCTGCCAGTTGTCCGAGACCCACGCCTCGTACTGATTGAACCGGAAAAAGCCCAGCGGATCGTCCGACGCTTCGGTGTACGTCCGGAAGTTGCCGAGCAGCGCGTCCGCGAACGCGTTGTTGGTCGTCCTCGGGTTTCCGGTGTTGTTGAACGCGATGTCGCCGAGGTAGGTGGACCGGCCGTTCTGATCTTTCCGGTTCCGGGTGTACTTGCCCCCGGTCTTCAGCGAGTGCTCGCCGAGGACCCACGTGAGCGCGTTCTGCACGAAGATGTCGGTCGTCGGCGACAGCAGCGAGAACGAAGGACCTCGGAAGTTTGCCAGGCCGGTGACGCTGACGTATGGGATGCCGTCGAACCGGCCGCCCGGGAACAGCTGCGGGAACTGGTAGCCGTAGGTCTCGCGCTTCCAGTCGTCGCCGACCGGCGGGATCCGCTGCCCGTTCCACGAGCCGTTCGTCTTGACCTCGTTCACGATGTTGTCGCGGACGACCCACGTGTACGCGAGCTGATAGCTCGTGCCCGGCCGCAGCCGGTTGGTCGGCGTCGTCGGCAGGTCCGAGCCCGAAAACGTGCCGAGCGGCTCGATCAGGTCGTACTTGTCGTGCAGGTACCGCAGGAACACGCTGTGGCGATCGTTGACCCGGTAATCGAGGCGGACGATGTCCTGCCGCCAGTCGAACGGGTTGTCGAGCTGAAACGTCGCGTTGTTCCCCACCGGCTGATCGGTGAATCCCGCGGCGAGCTGAATCATCCGCCGGTAGGTCTCGGCGATCGCGCGGCCGTCCGCGGTAATGCGATTTGCCGGGATGATGCGGTTCGGGAAGGCCTGGCCCGTCACGGGATCCCGCAGGACGATATCGTCCGCCGTCCCGACGATGCGATCGGTTCCCGCGAAGCGCACGGCGCTCTGAGAAAAGTCTCCCTCCAGCTCGCGCAGTGTCGGCAGCGAGCGCTGGAACGGATTGGTCTGGCGCCGGATGTACTTGTACTCCTGCCCGACGAAGAAGAAGATCTTGTCACGGCGCAGCGGACCGCCGAGCGCGCCGCCGTAGTCGTGAAACCGGAGCTTCTGCTTGATCTTCTCCCCGTTCGCATCGAGCGGCGAGAAGTAGTTTGGCGCGTCCATCCCGTCGTGCCGGCCGAACTCGAACAGGCTTCCCGAGAAGCGGTTCGCGCCGCTCCGCGTGACGACGTTAATCACGGCGCCGGCCTGGCGGCCGTACTCGGCCGAGAAGTTCGACGTCTGGATCTGGACCTCGCGGACGAAGTCGATCCCCACGTTGTTGATCTGGCTGGCGTTGCTCCCGGAGTCGTTGTTCGTCCCCCCATCCACCAGCAGGCTGTTCGAGACCGGCCGGTTGCCGTTGATCGACTGGCCGGAGGTGCTGAGGCTCGTCGTCAGATCGAGCTGGTCGTCGTTGAGGAGCGCCGCGCCTGGCACGAGCGACGCGAGCTGCACGTAGTTGCGCCCGTTCAGGGCGAGGTCGCGGACCTGGTTGCCGTCGATCGTCCGCACGATCTCGCCCGAGGTCCGGTTGACGGAGTCACCGGTGACCGAGGTGACCTCGACGGTCTCTGCCAGGCCGCCGACGTCGAGCGTGATATCGGCCCGGAGCCGGCCGTCGGCAGACAGCAGGAACCCGGAGTGGACGGCCTTCTTGAAACCCTGCAGCTCCGCAGTGATCGTGTAGCTGCCGGGCGGCAGGTTCGTCACGATCCAGGCGCCCGCGGCGTCGGTCTGCGTCACGCGCGCCGCCTGGGTCTCGTTGCTGATCACCGACACCGTCACGCCCGGCAGAATCGCCCTCGAGGTGTCGGTGACGATGCCCGAAATCTGCCCGACGAGCGTCTGTGCGGAGGCTTGAGCCGTCCACAGTCCGCTCGCGACGATGGCCGCCGCGAGCGCGAACCTCACACGCCGCCAACCGCTAGTGCCACACATGCCGTCCTCCCCTCCAAAAAAGCCAGAAGCAAGAAGCCCAGAAGCCAGAATCCAGAAGCCACGTCTAGGCCGGCGTACACGACATCAAACCCCGCCGTGGCCGCACGACTAAAGTCGCGCGCCACCTTCGCCAGAGCCGCGATCGCGGCGAGCATCAGGCGCAGCGTGTCCCGGCGGGAGATGGCCAATCCTCAATCCCTCAATTCGGCAATGGCTGCGTCAGCTTCTCCACGCGGTTGCCGTCGATCTCGACGACGACGACGGTCGCCATGGGGTCGTAAATCGGACGCTCGATGTTCAGCAGCGTTTTCGCGCCGTCCTTTTTGATTTCCACCGGTGCGCCGTCGGCGAGGCGATAGGCGCGCGTGACGGCGTTCTTCATCGCCGGCAGCTCGAACGGCACGCGCGGCTCGTTGAAGAACGTGACGTAGAGCTTTCCGGGCCTCGTCGTCACGCGCCACTCCGTGCGCGCCAGCATCAGGGGCTGGCCGCGCAGATCCTTCGCACCCTTCGAGCTCGGCTCGCCCAGCTCGTCTCCGAACGGCGTCGCCCCCGCGCCGTAGACCGCTTCGCCGTTGGCCTTCAGCCACGCGCCCGCGGCGCGCAGCGTGTCCTGGCTCGCCTGCGGGATGACGCCGTCCGCCATCGGGCCAACGTTGAGCAGGTAGTTCCCGCCCTTGCTGACGATGTCCACGAGCTTGAAGATGATGCTGCCCGGCTGCTTCCAGTCGAGGTCGTACGACTTGTAGCCCCACGTGTGGTTGATCGTCGCGGGGACCTCCCACGCTTCACCCTGAACCTCCGGCGGGATGACGTTGTCGCCCGTCGAGATGTAGTCCCCCTTGATGCCGAGTCGGCCGTCGATGAGCGTCATCGGCTGGAGCGAGCGCAGCATGTCGGTGAAGCGCTGCGCGCGCGCCGCCGTCATCAGGCGCGGCGTGTCGAACCAGATCAGGGCGACCGGACCGTAGCCGGTCAGCAGCTCACGCACCTGCGGCTCCGCCTTCTCGCGCAGGTACTTGTCGAAGTCCTTCCGCTCTCGTCCCTGTTCGTCGACATCCGGGCCGAAGTCCCAGCTGTTCCCGGCGCCGTTCGGGTCGTGCCAGTCCTGCGCCTGCGAGTAGTAGAAGCCGAGGCGCATGCCCTGCTTCGCGCACGCGTCCGCCAGCTCCTTCAGGATGTCGCGCTTGAACGGCGTCGCGTCGACGACGTCGTACGCGCTGACCTTCGACTGGTAGAGCGCGAAGCCGTCGTGATGCTTCGACGTGATGACGATGTATTTCATGCCCGCGTCCTTCGCGAGCCGCACCCATTCGGTCGCGTTGAACTTGACCGGGTTGAACTGCTTCGCGAGCTGTTCGTACTCGCGCACGGGGATCTGCGCCCGGTTCATGATCCATTCGCCGATGCCGGGAATCCGTTTGCCCTTCCACTCCCCCGCCGGGATGGCGTAGAGGCCCCAGTG
>JBOGJB010000034.1:0-3112 GCA_050745085.1 Vicinamibacterales bacterium | reverse complement strand
GGCAGAGACATGATCAGCCGATCGAGCGTCGCCCGATCGGCGTTCCGTGCCATCAGCCTGTCCAATGCGGCGATGCCGAAATCGACGACCCCGTCGCGGGCGTTGGCGCTGAGCCACTGCCACGTCTCCGGCAACGCGTTTCCGTAGACCGGATCGGCTTCGTCGAGATCGCGCAGCGGCTGCGTCTGATCTGGCCGGACGACGACGATCCCGGGCGCGCTGGTGAGCCGTGCCGCGCGATTCAGACGGCCGAATCGCTGCCTGAGCGCATCCAGGCTCGCGCATTCCGTGACCATCGCATCGAAATCGAAATCCGCTCCGACCTCGATGCACTGAGTCGCGACCACGAACAGCGTCCTGGGGAGCGGGTGCTTGTCCCGTCCGGACACCGTGAGTCGTTTCTGCAGGTCGCGCTCGGTTTGATACCGATCGAGCGGTCGCATTCGTCCGGTCAGAAGCACCGCGTCGGCATCCGTGCGCGCCGCAAGCCGTTCGTAGACGGCGATTGCCGATGCAACGCGATTCGCGATGATCGCGACAGCCTTGGGCTCGGAACCTCGAGCGAGCTGCTCGGCCTCGCCGGCGAGCGTTGCGATGAGTCCTTCTGTGATACGACCGCTTGTCCCGCGCTCGGCGGCGATCAGGCGCACGGGCTTCGCGACACGGATGCGCGCACCCAGCTCCGCGTGCTCTCGATCGTCGGCGTCGAGCCTGAAAACCCGCGCCCGGCCGCGCTTCGGCGGCGTCGCGGACATGATGACGGCAGCAAACGGCAACGCCGGCGGCCGCTCGCCCCAGGCCCGGTAGCGTTCGATCGCATGGAGGGTCTGCGCAAACGGCTCGGAGCAATGCGCCTCGTCGACAACGATCAGGCTGTCGTTGCCGATCAGACCCGCGTGCAAGGGGTGGGACGCAGGGCTGAGACCGTAGCCGCGATACAGCAGGCGCGAGCCGACCTGGTCAACGGTACTCGCCACGATCATCGGCTGGGTCGGGGTTCTCGCCCAGGCGTCGTCGCGATACAGGCCGCCCCTGAGCACTGCGCGACCGAGGGGCTCGCTCCCACCGGCCAGGCGCCGGAGCTTCTCTGCGACCACGCCGACGACTCCTTCTTTCGCTTCAGCGAGCGCCGACGCGAGCAGTTGGGCCCGCTCGAACACCGCGTCGACGACGATGCGCCGATCCACTACGAAAAAGATTCGTCGTGGCGCGCGCCGTTCGCCCGACGGGAGGTCCCACTGGCACGCAAGCGAGAACACCGCGATGTCGATCACGCTCGTCTTGCCGCTGGCGGTGGGCAGCGCGATGACGTCGGGCCAGCCATCCGTCAGGACTTCGGCCGCCAGCCGCTGCTGCCACGGGAAGGGGTCCTGCCGATACACCCGGCGAAAGAAGGACGAGAAATCCGACGCCTTCAGCGGCTTCATCGCTGATCCTCGAAAGGCCGGCAGAGCCCGTAGCCCCGGTACCGGCCGGCGCCGAGCAGCACAGGCCCGCGGACGGGTTCATCGAATCTCACGTAGGCGTGCGTGTGAAAGCGCCGGGGACCAATGCCTCGAGAAACGAAGGGAGCAAAGCGCGCAGCCGGTGGCGCACCGCGAAAAAGCGAGAATCCGCTCACCGAGATCTCGACAGGCTCCGGCAGTCCGAGCCGGCTGCATGCCGTGGCGATTGTCGTCTCGGCTTCGCCCGGCCGCTTCGGATAGCGATCCAGCACAATGGGTGTTACCGTCGCCCAGCGCGTTGCGCCGACGGGATGAGCAGTCCAGACGGACGGTCTGAGACCAAGCCGCTGATCTTCAGCCGAGTCAATGGTCAGTGTGCAGTCGAGCAGCCGCCCGTTGAAGACACGTAACCCTTCGCCCGAGGAACTTTGTCGAACCACGGGAGCGAGCACGCGCCGGAGTTCCGGCGCGTCTACCTGGCGCGGCACCGCGATGCCGAAACCAAGGAGATGCCCGTCCGCGTGCCGATGCCCGACGTCAGCCAAGGGAACGAACGCCAGGTGTGGTCGATCGGACGGCGATCCGTCAGGTCGATGGCCGGACAGCCATTCGGGCAAGGGGTCTTTCGCAATCGCCAGAACCGCAGCTCGGAGCGTGTCCGTCACCTGCAGCGTCGATTCGAGGCCCATCCGCCTGCCACCGCGCTGGCGCAGCACGATGACGTCCTGGTGGAAGACCGTTGCGCTTGTTCGGGACTCAACCGAAGGAGCCACAGGCTCCCGGTACCCGTGCCAGAGCGAAGTGTCCGGCCGCCGGCCTCTCTCGAATTGCCGTTCGAGATCACGGAGCCGACCCGGGCCGAAGACGCGAAGACGAAGCGACCCGTTCGACGACGGTAAGAAGCTCGCTGGCGGCGGGGCGTCCTCGATCCACATCTGGACTAAAGAGGCGGAGTGACCGACTCGAATGACCTTGGCGCTCAGCGCAGCCAGCGCCTCGCGTGCGTCTCCGGCCGGCTCCGCGTCGCTCCAGATCAAGAACGCACGCGGGTCGCGCGGCAGAGCGGCAGGAAAGTGCCGCGCCTGGCGAGGACGGTAGGCGGGGAGCATCGCCAGCGCGGCGCCGATCGCATCCTTGCCTTTTGTAGAGCCCGGCGCGGCAATGTCGTTTACCGGCACGTAGGTCGTGACCGACGAACGGCGGAGATGACTCGACGCTGCGAGCGCCGGCGGTGCGAGTCTCTCGAGCCACTCCAGCGCGGACCGCTCTCGTAGGTCCCCATCGGTCTCGAGGTGCGCCGCGGCAAGCGCCATGAACACGCGGTCGGGATGCGGGGGCCACTCCGGGGCGGTCCGATCGGCGGGGTGGGTCGCCATCGCCCACCCGGTCAGGTACTCGAGGCCAAGCGCCAGCACGTCACACCCCCGCTGGCGCAGCGCCGGCGGCCAGTTCCTGACTTCGCGTGACCAGCTCGAGGAGCGCCGGTGACGGCGTCAGCCTGACCGGTTCGTCCCGCCAGGGCAGGCCCGCCTTGCGCGCGCGATCCACCGCGGCGGCGTACAGCGCAATCGCGTCCCACGCTGACAGGTCGAACGGCTCTTGAGCATTGCCTGGTCCGTCCAGAAGCTGCCACTGAAACGGCACCGTGGGGTGGAGCTGACAGCGAG
>JBOGJB010000033.1:0-6938 GCA_050745085.1 Vicinamibacterales bacterium | reverse complement strand
GGTGCCGTGTCAGTCCGAGCCCGAAGGCAAGCCTCGATCGCCGGCCGTCGGCGGCGATCGTCAGCGGCGCGGTGAGCCGCCGCTCGTCGCCGCGGACCCGCATCGTCACGCCGCGCACGCGCCCGTCTGAGACGATCGGTGAGGCGACCGTGACACCGTCTTCGATCTGTACACCCGCATCCGCCGCCGCGCGAAGGAGCGCCGCGTCGAGATCGCGCCGCCGAAGCGCCCGCCCGATCGCGCCGTCCGGATACCGGCCGTCAATGCGAACGCCGTGAGCGCCGCCGACGCCCGGCCCCGTCACGGTCATGCCATGGACCGGCAGGCCGCTGGCGCCGACGTGTCCCAGCCCCAGGCGATTGAGCAGGGCGAGCGCGCCGGGGTTCAGCGTGTCGCCGCAGAACTTGTCGCGCGGAAAGACGGCACGCTCGACGAGCCGCACGCGCACACCCCGGCGCGCGAGGATCGTCGCGGCGACGGCCCCGGCCGGGCCGCCGCCGACGACCAGGATGTCAGGCGCGCCCGAGTACGATTGCACTGTTCTTGGATCCGAAACCGAGGCAGTTGCAAAGCGCGGCCGCAGGCTCGGCCTCGCGTCCCCGGTTCGGGATGAAGTCGAGATCGCACTCCGGATCCGGCTCGATCTGGTTGATCGTCGGCGGCAGGAACCCGCGCGCGAGCGCCAGCGCGCTCGCGACGATGCCCGCGGCGCCGCTGGCTCCCTGCGGATGACCGATCATCGACTTCGTCGACGAGCCGGGCAGGCCGTCGGCGCGCGTGCCGAACAGCCGGCGTACGCAGCGCGCCTCGACCGCGTCGTTCAGAACGGTGGAAGTGCCGTGGTAGTTGACGTAGCCGATCTCGTCGATCGCGCGGCCGCTCTTCTCGATCGCGCTCGCCATCGCGCGGATGATCTGCTCGCCGTCGGGATCCATCTGCACGCGGTGGTAAGCGTCACACGTCGAGGCGTAGCCGTCCACGGTCGCATACACGCGCGCGCCGCGGGCACGCGCGCGGTCCTCGCGCTCGAGGACGATCATCCAGGCCCCTTCCCCGAGGACGAAGCCGTCGCGGCCGCGATCGAACGGCCGCGAGGCGAGCGCGGGCGTCTTGTTGTAGTGCGTCGAGACCGCCTTCATCCTCGAAAAGCCGAAGATCATGCCGGGCGTCACGCAGGCGTCGGCGCCGCCCGACAGCAGCATCTCCGCTTCGCCCGACCGGATCAGCGACGCCGCGTAGCCGATCGCGTCGGTCGAGCTCGTGCACCCGGTCGACAGCACGTGGCTGATCCCGTGCAGCTCGAGCGCGATCGAGATCTCGCTCGACACCATGCCGACGATCGACACGGGAATGGCGTACGGGCCGACGCGCTTCCAGCCGTCGTTGAAGAACTCCCGGTACTGCCGCTCGGCGACGTCGATGCCGCCGGCGCCGCTGCCGACGATCACGCCCGCCCCCGGCTCCGCCGGGCGCAGGCCGGCGTCCGTCCAGGCCTCCATCGCGGCGATGACCGCGATGAGCGACGTGCGCGAATAGCGCCGCGGGTCGGCGTTGTCGGCGAGGTGGCCGTTGCCGTTGCCGTTCACGGGCGGGATGTCCGCCTTCGTCAGGAGGGGAACGGGCGCCGCGACGCCGCACGAGAACATCGACGCGTCGAAGTCGGTGATCGCGCGCACACCGGTCCGCCCGGCGCGGAGGCCGCTCCAATAGCACTCGCGGCCGACGCCGAAGGGTGACACCACGCCGATGCCGGTAATGGCGACTCGGGACATGAAATCACTCATCGTCGATACCTATAATACGTCTCACCGTGCGAGTGATCCGATTGGTTTATGTCTGGTTTGGCGCGGGACTGTTCGTCGCGTCTCTTCTCTACTTCCTCTATTTCTACCTGATCGGCCTGGATCGGATGGGGTCGCCGGGCGGCCTGCGGGCGCTTACGATCGACGTCGTCCTGTTTTCGATCTTCGCCCTGCATCACAGCATCATGGCGCGCACCCGCCCCAAGCAGTGGATCGCGCGCCTCGTCTCCCCCGATTTGGAGCGGTCGACCTACGTCTGGATCGCGAGCCTGCTGTTCGTCGCGACCTGCGCCTGGTGGCAGATGATCGGCGGCGTCGTGTACGAGATCCGTGGACCGCTCGCGATCGCGCTGCATCTCGTGCAGGCGGCGAGCATCGTGTTCATCCTCGTCGCGGCCGCGGCGCTGAGCCCGCTCGAGCTGGCGGGCCTCCGCCGCGCCGCAGCGGCTTCGGCCGCGCAGGCGGGCCTTCGGCAGGCGCGGGACGCGCCGTCCACCGGGCTCCAGACGACGGGCGCATACGGCTGGGTGCGGCATCCCGTCTACTTCGGGTGGGCGCTGCTCGTCTTCGCCACGCCGCGCATGACGACCGATCGGCTCGTCTTCGCCATCGTCTCGACTGCCTATCTTGCAATGGCGGTCCCCTTCGAAGAGCGCTCGCTCATCGAAGCATTCGGCGACTCGTACCGGAGGTACTCAGAGAAGGTGAAGTGGAAGATCCTGCCGCGGGTGTACTAGCGCGAGGTCCGAAGCCCGGAGGCACTCGTCGCGGTGGCCGCAACGCGGGCAGGAGAGGGTCGCGGGTCCGCGTAGCGCGCAGAGCCGTGACGAAGCATTTGCGCTACACTCAGGACGATGGTTGCGCCCCGGCAGATTCCGTGGCGGGCGATCGCCGTGGCGCTGCTCGCGGCGGCGACAGCCGCCGCGGCAATCCGGACGCCGCTCTCCGCTGAAGTCGAGCGCGCCGCTCGCACGGTCACCGCCGGCGATCTCGCCGCGCACGTCGGCATACTCGCCGCCGACGACATGGACGGCCGCGGCCTCGAGACCGCCGGCAACCACCGCGCCGCCGAGTACGTCGCGGACGCGTTCAGGAGCCGAGGCGTCCCCGCTGCGCTCTCCGGCAGCTACTTCCAGAACTTCGGGCTTGTCGACGCGACGCTCGGCCGCGGCACTGCGCTCGAGCTCGGCGACGCCGCCGGCCGCGAGCTGCTGCGACGATCCGCCGGCGAGGACTTCTACCCCGCGCCGATGTCCGCAGCGAGAACGGTGACCGCCCCGGCGACGTTCGACCCGGGCGATGCTCCGGGGCGCATCCTCCTCACGCCTATGACTCCTGGGGGGCCCGGTTTCAGCCGGATCATCAACGACTGGATCCTGAGAGGTGCAGTCGGCGTCATAGCGATCACACCCACGCTCGATCCCCTCGGTGACGTCTGGCAGACGGGCACTCCGGACGACGACGACCCGTCCTACCAGTCGGCGGGGATCGCGGCTATCCCGGTGGCGTACATCACGACAGACCTCGCCGACAAGCTGCGTCCGCTCGTTGGGCGCGGCCGGCTGACGATCGCGGCCGAGATCGACCGGCGTCCCGTCAAGACGCGCAACGTCATCGCCGCGCTGCCGGGAGCCGACCCGGCGCGCCGCGGCGAGCAGGTCGTCGTCGGCGCGCACCTGGATCACGACGGCGTCGATCCGCGCCGCGGCGTTTTCAACGGCGCGGATGACGATGCGTCGGGCGTGGCGGGCGTGCTCGAAGTCGCCGAGGCGTTCGCGGCGGCCGCGGCCGGCGGCGCGCGCCCGGCTCGGACCATCGTCTTCGGGATCTGGAACGCGGAAGAGAAGGGACTCTTCGGCTCACGCCACTTCGTCGCGCATCCTTCACCGCCGGGGCGCCCGATCGCGAACCTCAACCTCGACATGGTCGGACGCGCCGAGGACGTGCCGGATCCGTCGAGCCCGCGCTTCACCGGTTTCGCCGCGACCAAGGCGAAGGACAACGCCAATGTTCTGCACCTGCTCGGCTACTCGCACAGCCCGGACCTGACGTCGGCCGTGCGCGACGCAAACGAGAGCACATGGCTCGACCTGCGCACGGCCTACGACGGCGGATCGCACAACCTGCTGCGCCGGAGCGATCACTGGTCCTTCCTCGAGCAGGGGATCCCGGCGCTGTTTCTGACGACCGGCCTGCACCCGGACTATCACACGCCGGACGATGACGTGGATAAGATCAACTTCGAGAAGCTGGCGCGCGTCGCGCGGATGACATTCGAGGCGGCGTGGCGCGTTGCCGACGCGCCCGCGCCACCACGCTTCGTGCGATCTGGCGACGCACCAGGCACCAGGCACTGAGCACTCAGCCTTCGACATTCAGCATTCAGCATTCAGCATTGATGGCTCAACCCTTCTCCCCGTCCAGTCCGCCCCTTCCGGCGGAGCTGCCCGTCCTGCCGCTCCGCCGCTCCGTAGTCTTCCCGCTGACCGCGGCGCCGCTCGCGGTCAACCGGCCCGTGTCGGTCGAGGCGATTAACCGCGCGCTCGCCGGCGATCGCATGGTGCTGATGCTGCAGCAGCGGACCGAGGCGGACGAGCCCGGGCCGTCCGACCTGGAGCGCATCGGCACCGTCGGTCTGGTCCGGCAGATGTCGAAGTCGCCGACGGGCGGCGTCCGCCTGCTCGTCGAAGGGATCGCGCGTGCGCGCGCCGAGTTCCTCAACCAGGAAGAGGCTGGCGGAACGCGCGCGATCCTCGCGCTCGTCAAGCCGATGCCCGAGCCGGCTCAGCGCACGATCGAGGTGGACGCGCAGGTGCGCCGCATCCAGGAGCTGGTGGAGCGCGGGCTGTCGGTCGCGACCGGGCTTGCGCCGGACCTGCGCGCGATCGTCACGAGCCTCGACGACCCGCTGCGCATTTGCTACCTCCTCGCGAGCCTGCTGAACATCAAACCAGAGGACAAGCAGAAACTGCTCGAGGAGGATGACGTCTCAGTGAAGCTCGGCGCGGTCGCGGCCGCGCTGGCGCGCGAGATCGACGTCCTCGAAATGAAGGGGCGGATCGCGTCGAAGGCTGAGGCGGAGATGACCGACGCGCAGCGGCAGTACCTGCTGCGCCAGCAGCTCAAGGCGATCCAGTCCGAGCTCGGCGAGAGCGACACCGAAGTCCAGGAGCTGCGGCAGCGCGTCGCCGACGCGAAGCTGCCCGAGCCGGCGAACGCCGTCGCGGAGCGCGAAGTCGATCGTCTCGAGCGCATGACGCCTGCGTCGCCCGAGTATCAGATGATCCGGACCTATCTCGACTGGATCCTCGAGATCCCGTGGTCGACGACGACCGAGGATCGGCTCGACCCGGTCGAGGCGCGGCGCGTGCTCGACGAGGATCACTACGATCTCGACAAGGTCAAGGAGCGCATCGTCGAGTACCTCGCCGTGCGGAAGCTGAAGGGGGACATGAAAGGTCCGATCCTCTGCTTTGTCGGAGCGCCAGGCGTCGGCAAGACGTCGCTCGGCCAGTCGATCGCGCGCGCGATGAACCGGAAGTTCGTGCGGATCTCGCTCGGCGGCGTGCGCGATGAAGCGGAGATCCGCGGGCACCGCCGGACCTACATCGGCGCGATGCCCGGCCGGCTCGCGACGGCGCTGAAACAGGCGGGCGCGATCAACCCGGTGTTCATGCTCGACGAGATCGACAAGATCAGCGTCGGCATCCAGGGCGACCCCGCCGCGGCGCTCCTCGAAGTGCTCGACCCGGCGCAGAACCACACGTTCCGCGATCACTATCTCGAGATCCCGCTCGACCTGTCGAAGGTGCTCTTCATCGCGACGGCGAACCAGCTCGGGACGGTGCACCCTGCGCTCCTCGACCGGATGGAGATCATCACGCTCAGCGGCTACTCCGAGGAGGAGAAGTTGCACATCGCGCGGAAGTACCTGCTGCCGCGCCAGGTGGCCGAGCACGGGTTGAAGCCGGAGCAGATCGACGTGCCCGACGCGACGATCCGCCGCGTCATCGCCGAATACACGCGCGAGGCGGGCGTGCGCAGCCTCGAGCGCCGGCTCGGCACGCTCGCGCGCAAGGTCGCGGCGCGGATCGCCGGCGCGGCCGATCCCGCCGCCGTGCCACTCGAGAGGGTCGACCCGGACGCGCTGCAGACGTATCTCGGTCCCCCGCCGTTCCGTCCGGACGTCGCGTTCCGCACGTCGCGTCCCGGCGTGGCGACCGGGGTTGCGTGGACCGAAACGGGCGGCGACGTCCTGTTCATCGAGGCGGTCCTGCTGCCGGGCGGCAAGGGCAACCTCACGCTGACCGGCCAGCTCGGCAACGTCATGCAGGAGTCGGCGCGCGCGGCGCTCAGCCACGTGCGCCAGCAGGCCCGCGCGCTCGCCATCGCGCCCGAGTTCCTCAACGATCACGACCTGCACGTCCACGTGCCCGCCGGCGCGATCCCGAAGGACGGTCCGTCGGCCGGCATCACGATGGCGACTGCGATCGTCTCCGCCCTCCGCAATCAGCCGATACGGGACGACGTGGCGATGACGGGAGAGATCACGCTGTCCGGGCTCGTGCTCCCGGTCGGCGGGATCCGCGAGAAGGCGCTGGCCGCGCGCCGCCACGGCGTCAAGACGTTCGTCCTTCCGGCGCAGAACGCCGACGACGTCGCGGAGCTTCCCGAAGAAGTGCGGAAGGAGATGAAGTTCGTCCCGGTGAAGACGCTCGAAGAAGCGCTCGCCGTGGCGTTTCCCTCCAAAGGGTCTGACCCCGTTTTCGCGGAAGCCGAAAACCACCAGCCAACGACATGAGTTCTCGGTTTCCGTAGGCAATGGGGTCTGACCCCGTCGTCGTTTTTTACATCTCGGGCCACGGCTTCGGCCATGCCTCGAGGGACATCGAAGTCATCAACGCGCTGGCCGAGCGCGCACCCGGCCTCACGATTCAAGTCCGCACCGCCGCACCGCGCTGGCTGTTCGATCTGACCGCGCGCGCGGCGATCGACTTCCACGGCATCGAGAGCGACACCGGCCTCGTACAGATCGACAGCCTGCGCCTCGACGCGGCCGAGTCGATCCGCCGCGCCGCCGAGTTCCACGCGGATCTCGATCGCCGGGCGGCGGATGAGGCCGGCGCGCTCGAGGCG
>JBOGJB010000032.1:0-4293 GCA_050745085.1 Vicinamibacterales bacterium | reverse complement strand
CTCGGTGATCTGGCCTACGCGCCCGCGATGGCGGAGGAGGCCGCATAGCTGATGCGCGCCGACGCTTCGCGCCCAATCGCGTACCGATGTTTGCGGCTGGCTCCCAAACCCCCCTTGTCGCCGCTCGGCTCGCCGGCGGACGACCACGGAAGAACGAGCGGCCGCACACGCTTACGGGGATCCCCCCATCAACCATCATGTGCCGCAGCCCGGCTGCGAGCACCGAGATAAGGCTGGGCGCTCGAGCGTGGCTCGCGTCACGACCTCACCCAGGAGGTGATCATCCGGATCTGATCTGACGATCTTCTTCGAGCACTCGATTCTGCGCCAGGCCTCGCCAGCCTCAAGGTCGTTCGTCCAGTGGGGCGCTCCACTTTGACCCCGGCTTCGGCTCCGTCGCGATCTCAGCGGCCGAAGAAGATCCCAAGGACCAGAAACCGTGGCCGCAACTTGACACGCGGCCCACTACAGATAAGGGGGGATTTGAACGGGGTCGAACAGATGTTCGTGCAGGCCGCTGGACAGGCGATTCTCGCGTTTTCCCAGGTCAGAGGCTAGGCGTTGATGCTGTCCGATGCGCGCAGGTGCCCGTTCTGGACGCTGGTTATGCACACGGCGTGCACACGGAGCGTACAGTCCGCTGGACGCGCGAAGCCTGAAATACCTCCGTGGGTGGCCCTCTTGTTCCCTGCCGCCGGCCGCTGCCACCGTCCGCCGCGGACTTGCACGGTTGGCGCCCTGAAGGCGAGCATCAGGCTGTGGAAACTGTATTGGTGGACGGTCGGGCGATTACCTACGAGCGAGCTGGCAACGGGCCTCCGGTCGTCTTCGTCCACGGATACGTCGGCGATCGCCGGACCTGGCGCCGCCAGATAGACGATCTCGCCGACGAGTTCACCGTGGTCGCCTGGGACGCGCCCGGCTTCGGTGGCTCGTTCGATCCTCCCGATACCTTCGCGCTCGGCGATTACGCCGAGCAGCTTGCCGGGTTCGTGGTGGCCCTCGGTTTCGACCGCGTTCATTTGGTCGGCCTGTCGTTCGGTGGCGGGCTGATCATCGAGTTCTACCGAAGGTACCCCGGAATGGTGGCATCACTGGTGCTGGCGTCCGCGTACGCTGGATGGGCCGGCTCCCTTCCTCGCGACGAAGTGGATCGGCGGTTGCATCAGGCTCTCGAATTGGCCGAATTGACGCCCGAACAACTGGCGAGCGCTTTGATGCCGACGATGTTCTCATCGTCTGCTCCTTCAGACCTCGTTGCCGAATTCGAAACCAGCTTGCGAGAGTTCCACCGAGCGGGACTGCGTGCAACCTCGTTTGCATTTGCGGCTGCCGATGTTCGCGATGTTCTGCCGACGATCCGTGTTCCCACGCTGCTGATATATGGCGATGCCGATGTGCGAGCACCCATCGATGTCGCACGGGCGATCGAGCGAGCGATCCCATCCCCGAGGGTCGTCCTCGTGCCGGGGGCCGGTCACATCGTCAACATTGAGGCACACGAACGCTTCGATGCAGAAGTGCGCGCGTTCTTCCGCTCGGTTGATGCGTCATAAGGTGCCGGGTACTCGGGTGCGGGCTCAGCCGGCGATAGCCTTCCCCTTAAGAGCCGAGGATCGCGTCGAACGCGGCTGCTGCCTGGTTGGCGGGCTCGTCATCGATCGCGCGGTAGGCCTGGGTGGTCTTGAGGTCGGCGTGGCCGACGACGCGCTGGACGTCTTCGGCGCGCATACCGGCCTCGTTGATTAGCACGGATACGGCGGTGTGGCGCAGGTCGTGGAGGCGGATGGCGGCGATGCGCTCGGCGTCGAAGCCTTCGATGCCGTGTTTCTTGAGTTGGTTCTTGAACCGGATGTAGAGGGCGTTGGGGTGCTGGGGTCGGCCGGGGATGCCGCCGCCGACCATGCCGCGGGTGCGGTTGTGGCGGTGCTTTCCGGTGGAGGGGAACAGCAGGTCGTGCTCTTCCCAGCTCTCGCCGGAGGCGAGGCGGAGCTCGAGCGAGCGGCGCTTCTGCTCCTTGAGCGCGCGCACCGCCCACGAGGGGAGCACGACGTCGCGGCGCGAGGCTTCGGTCTTGGGGAACGCCTTGATGCGCGTTCCGCCTTTGGCGTAGACGACGACTTGGCGGACGCGCACGAGCGGCCGCGGTCCGTCGAGCACGACGTCGCCGTTGGTTGCGTCCTCGTCGCTGTTTCGGATGCGAAGCCCGAGGACCTCGCCTCGCCGCAGGCCGAGAAGCGCGAGGGCGATCGCCGCCTCGTCGCGGTGTCCGGCGAAGGCGGCCATGACGCCCTTCTGCCCGACCGAGCCGATCGAGCGGCGCGAGGGCCGGCCGTTGGGCGGCGCCTTGGGGCGCAGCTCGCGCGGGATCTGGCGCAGCGGATCCTTCTCGATGAGCCCGATCGCCATCGCGTAGCGCAGCGCGGTCGTGAGCGTGTGGAACACGTGCAGGATCGTCTTGGTCGACAGCGGCTTGCCGTTCTCTTGGCGGATCTCGGCGAGGTCGTTGAGCCAGCGGACGATGTGGGCGGGGCCGTCGATCGCGTCGAGCTTTCGCACCTCAAGGCGCGCGATCGGGTGAGGCTTGATGTACTTGTTGAACTTCTTCTCGTGGCCGTAGACGGTCGTGGGTGAGAGGTCCCCGCGCGCGGCGAGCTGGCGCTTGCGTTCGATGACCTCCTCCACCAGCGGCCCGATGCGGCGCCGCTCGGGGTCGCGCGGCTGGCCGGCCAGGCGCCGGCGCTCCTCGACGCCGAAGCTCGTCGCTTGGCGTTTGGTGCCGCTGAAGGTGCGGTGGCTTCGGACCTGGTCGCCTGCGGCGAAGGTGCCGGCGTGGATGCGCACGCGCCAGCGGTTGCGCTCGCCGGAGGGGTGCGCCGACAGGCTGACGCCGGGCGCGACCTGCTCCCAGACTCCCTTGCTCACGACGCCTTCTGTTCGAGGATCTGCTGGATCCGCGACTTCGACAATCCGGTGATCGCGCCGACGCGCCGGCGCGGCATCTGGGGATGGCGGCGGACCGCGTCGACGAGGCGGTCGTATGCGCGCTCGAGGTCGCGCAGCGCGGCGGTGTAGTCGTCGGCGGCGCGCGCGATCGCATGCTCGGCCGCGCCCTTGGGCGAGGCCGTTCTCTTGGCTGGCTTCACGTTGCTCACGGATCGGGCCACGGGCTTCCTCCGTCTAGTCCGCTGGACGAAAACGGAGGGTAGCCGACATGAAGGCTCCGCGTACAGCGGTCTGGACGCAAGAGAGCTCCGGGCCGTGAGGATAACCGAGGGGTGCGACAGTTACACCGGTGTAATTCTCAGGGCCAGCAAGGCATTCACCTTCTTATCACCTTCTGCACCCCAGGGACACCCCAGTGGCATCGTTTCCGCAGGTCAGACCCAATATCCGGCGTCTTTTCCCGCTCTTGCGCGAACACGAACACATGTTCGATACTCCTTCCCGACGAGGGGCTCGCGTCCCGTCGGGATCCTTCCCGATGCCCCCGTCAACCTCTGACGCAGCCCCTCTCGTATTTCGAGTGTTTCGGAGGAGGCTGGCGTGTACGTGCAGGTCGACCGGGAGAAGCTCCGGGGAAAACGCATGGAGCGGATGATGACCCAGCGCGATCTCGCGTCCGCCGCCGGCGTGAGCCTGAACACCGTCAGCCGCGCCGAATCGCGCGACGGCCATCCCCTGTTCCTGTCCTCGCTGCAACGCATCGCGCTCGCGCTGCGATGCGACGCGATCGAGCTCGCCGACCTCAACGGGAGGAAACCATGACGACGAAAACCGCAACCCCAGACGGCTTCGCGCAACTGCGCCGCCCGTTCCCGCCGGGCCAGATCGGCAAGCTGCCGCGCAAGAACCGCGACGACGGCAGCGTCATCTACCTCGACTACGTCGGCCACGGGCGCATCACCGACCGGCTGCTCGAGGTCGATCCCGCGTGGACGTGGCGCCCGTATGCGCACGACGAGCGCGGCCTGCCGCTGATCGTGGAGGACGCGCGCGGCCAGCTCGCGCTGTGGATCGTGCTCAGCGTCTGCGGCCAGGAGCGCATCGGCGTCGGAACGTGCGGCAAGAACGCCTACGACCCGCTCAAGGAGCTGATCGGCGACGCGCTGCGCAACGCCGCGATGCGCTTCGGCGTCGCGCTGGACCTGTGGATCCGCGACGAGGAGCACTTGCCCCCTGGCTCAAGCGCGCGCAGTTCGCTAAGACGGCGCGGGATCTCTTCTTCGAGGCGGAGCCGTTTCGCTTGCTGCTCGGCCTCACGATCGATGTCGGTGGAGTGTAGGGGTCACT
>JBOGJB010000031.1:0-2489 GCA_050745085.1 Vicinamibacterales bacterium | reverse complement strand
CTGGTGGGCTGTCGCGGCGTCACCATGATTGCATATCGATCGTCGTCGAGGCGCTTGATAAGACTGTCGATCCATCCGAAGCATAGCGCCTCACGAACCGCGTCCTCGTAAAGTACCGACTTCACGCCCGTGTGGCGCTTGTGGAACACGAGCCAGATTCCGGGGCTGGACGTGTGATGCTTTGCCAGCCATGCCCGCCATTGCCGTCGAGTGCGAATATCGAGCGTCATGAGTTGTGCTGTCATGACATTTCTCGAGTCAAGCCTGAGCGTCGCAGTGCCCGCACACCGCCGGCAATACGTCACCGATCCGGCTTCGGACGACGGCATCGGCGACGGCGTCGAAGGGGGTCGGCTCGGCATTCACGATGACGACGCGTGCGCCGGCGGCCCTGGCGGCAGGCACCGCGCCGGCGATCGGATAGACCTGGAGGCTCGTGCCGACCGCGAGCAGCAGGTCAGCTTCTTCCGCGGCCTGCATGGCGCGGTCGATCACCTCTGGAATCAGCGCCTGTCCGAACGAGATCGTCGCGCTCTTCAGGATGCCCCCGCAGCGGTCGCACGAGGGATCTTTCTCGCCCGCGCGCACGCGTTCGAGCACTGGCGGCATCGGTCCACGCCAGCCGCACTGCATGCACGTGACGTCATGCACCGTGCCGTGGACTTCGATCACCCTGTCAGGCGAGTTGCCGGCGCGCTGATGCAACCCATCGATGTTCTGCGTCACGAGCGCCTGCAGCTTGCCGCGCCGTTCGAGCGTCACCAGTGCGCGATGCCCGTCATTGGGTGACGCACGCCAGGCAGGGTGATCCAGGCGGCTTTGCCACGCCAGCTTCCGGATCTCGGGATCCGACATGTAATAGTGAATGTTCGAGAGCTTCTCCGCCTGCGGATTGGTCGTCCAGAGACCCTGTGGACCGCGGAAGTCCGGGATGCCCGATTCAGTGGAGATCCCGGCGCCGGTCAGCGCGACGATGCGCGTGGATCCATCCACCCAACGGCGTATCCGCTCGGTAGCGCCTGTCATTTTCGCACGTGGTCCTTAGTATGTACGAGATCCCGCGTTGACCTTCCCCCGCCCCCCGCGTACCATCGCGGCGGGTGATCGGCCGCACCTTTTCTCACTATCGAGTCGTCGAGAAGCTGGGCGCAGGGGGAATGGGCGAGGTGTATCTCGCCCGCGACGAGCACTTGGGCCGCGACGTCGCAGTCAAGGTGCTCCCGGCCCACACCTTCGGAGACGACTCGGCGCGGCGCCGATTCCGGCGTGAGGCGGAGGCGCTGTCGCGGCTGAACCACCCCCACATCGCGACGGTGTACGACTTCGACACCGAGGGTGATGTGGACTTTCTCGTCATGGAGTACGTGCCCGGTGTGCCGCTCTCGGAGCACACGCGCGGCGGTCCTCTCCCGCAACGCGACATCGTCTCTCTGGGCGGGGATATCGCGGCGGCGCTCGAGGAAGCGCACGAGCGCGGTGTCGTGCATCGCGACCTGAAGCCGGGAAACATCATCGTCACACCGAAGAGTCGCGCGAAGGTACTCGATTTCGGGCTGGCGCGGTTGTCGGACGCGGCGGCAGAACAGGCTCTGACGGCGAGCAACTCCGCGCTTCACGTCGTGGGCACCGTCCCCTACATGGCGCCCGAACAGCTGCGCGGCGAACCGATCGACTCCCGCACCGACATCTACGCGCTCGGCGTGGTGCTGTTCGAGATGGCAACCGGCCAGCGGCCCTTCGAGGAGGAGCACACTGGAAGGCTGGCCGACGCGATTCTCCATGCGCCGCTGCCGCCGCCCTCGCGGCTCCAGCCGCGTCTGTCCCCGGAGCTCGAGCGCATCATCCTGAAGTGCCTGGATCGAAGTCCCGAGAATCGCTATCAGTCTGCGAAGGAGATCGGCGTCGATCTGCGGCGCCTCGCGACGTCTACAACGGCAACGACGGCCGCCGTGGCGCCGATCCGCGCGCCGACGAAGCGGTGGGTAATCGCCGCGAGTGCTGCGGCTTTAACAGCGGTCGGCGCGATCGCGCTGTGGCAGTTCAACAAGCCGGACGCTTCCGCGACACCGTCAGCCGACGCCGTGCGATCCGTGGTCGCCCTGCCGAGCAAGGTGCTCGCCGGAACCTCGGATCAGTTCTTCACCGACGCGATTCCCAACACGATTTCGGCGCACCTCACGCAGGTGCAGGGTCTCGAAACACGGGTGCCGCCGAGCAGCGTGGAAGTGGCGCGCGTCGGTGGCGACCTCGCCGCGCTGGCTGACGTCTACGACGTGAGCGCGTTCGTTCTCTCCTCGGTGACCGCGGACGGGAATCGCCTCGTGCTGAACGTGCAGCTGGTCGACACCCGCTCGAAGCGCTTGTTGTGGAGCCGCGACTTCGAGGGCGAACGCGGGAACTATCTTGCGCTCGCCCGTGAAGCGGCCGAAACGCTGCGCCTCTCGGTCCGGCCGGCGGCCGCGCCGGTGGCGGCGCGGAAGGGCACGGCC
>JBOGJB010000030.1:0-2334 GCA_050745085.1 Vicinamibacterales bacterium | reverse complement strand
TGACCAACGTCGCGGCCGCGGCCTTTCCCATCTTGTATCTGGGCCTGCCGATCGGCGCGATCGTCTCGCTCCGGCGATACGGCGGCGCCGGTCCGTTGCTGTTCCTCCTCGCGATCATCGTGGTCAGCGACACGGCGCAGTACTACACGGGCCGACTGATAGGACGCCGGCCGCTGGCGCCGGCGATCAGCCCGAAGAAAACGCGCGAGGGGGCGATCGGCGGCCTCGTCGCGGGGGCCGCCGCGGCGTGGTGGCTGGGACGCTGGTGGCTTCCCGAAACGGCGCCCTTCGCGCGCGCCGTCGTCGGCCTCATCGTCGCCGCCGCCGGTATCGTCGGCGACCTCTTCGAGTCGCAGCTCAAGCGCAGCGCCGGCGTCAAGGACAGCTCGGCGCTCATCCCGGGCCACGGCGGCGTGCTCGATCGGATCGACAGCTGGCTCTTCGCGGGCCCTGTGTACTACGTCTTTCTGAAGTATGCGCTGTAACCCGAGGCACGAGGCACACCCGAGGCACAAGCCCCGACGCACGCCCGCGGCCCGAGGCCCAGGGCCTGAGGCCCGATGAAGCGGATAGCCATCCTCGGCTCCACCGGCTCCATCGGCTGCAGCGCGCTGGCTGTCGTCGATGCGCACCCGGACAGGCTCGAAGTCGTGGCACTCGCCGCGGGCGAAAACACGGCGCGCTTCGTCGAGCAGATCGCGCGCTACCGCCCGCGCGCGATCGCGATGGCCTCGCCGGAGGCGCTCGCCGACGCGCGCGGCGCGCTCGGCGCCGCGACGCTCGACTCGGCCGGCTGGGGCGGAGAGGGGCTCGTCGAGGTCGCCACACATCCTGACGCCGACGTCGTCCTGTTCGCCTCGTCCGGCACCGCAGGGCTGGAAGCGGTGCTGGCGGCCATCGAAGCGGGGAAGACGATCGCGCTGGCGAACAAGGAAGTCCTCGTCATGGCGGGGGCGCTCGTGACGGCGGCGGCGCGCCGGCGCGGCGTCGCGATCCTGCCCGTTGACAGCGAGCACAACGCCATCCATCAGTGCCTCCACGGCCGGCGTCCCGACGAGGTCCGGCGTCTCGTCCTGACCGCGTCGGGCGGGCCGTTCCGCGATCTGTCGCGCGACGAGCTGGCGCGCGTCACGCCGGACGCGGCGCTGCGGCACCCGACCTGGAAGATGGGCCAGAAGATCACGATCGACTCGGCGACGCTGATGAACAAGGGACTCGAGGTGATCGAGGCGCGCTGGCTCTTCGACGTCCCCGCCGGCCGCATCGACGTCGTGGTGCACCCGCAGTCGATCGTGCACTCGATGGC
Organism: Vicinamibacterales bacterium; assembly: GCA_050745085.1. Classification (GTDB taxonomy): domain Bacteria; phylum Acidobacteriota; class Vicinamibacteria; order Vicinamibacterales; family 2-12-FULL-66-21; genus DATAEE01. The sequence continues at coordinate 1,028 of JBOGJB010000030.1, read as the reverse complement.
GGAGCTGGTGGACGGATCCGTCATCGCGCAGCTCGGCGTCACCGACATGCGCCTGCCCATCCAGTACGCGTTCTCGTACCCGGAGCGATGGGACACGCCCCTGCCGCGGCTCGACCTCGCGCGGCTCGGCCGGCTGGATTTCCTGCCGCCCGATCCCGGACGCTTTCCGTGCCTCGGCCTTGCGACGCGCGCGCTCGCCGACGGCCGCGCGCTGCCGGTCGTCCTCAACGCCGCCAACGAAGTCGCGGTGGCCGCGTTCCTCGAACGGCGGCTGCGGTTCACCGCCATCGCCGAGGTCATCGAGCGCGCGATGGACGAGTTCGAGCGGCACAGTCCGAATGTGGGATCGTTGCGCGAAATCCGTCATCTGGACCGGCAGGCGCGCGGCCGGGCCGGGGAATTGGTAAGATCGGGATCGTGACGACCAATATCTGGGCGTTTCTTTTCGTCCTCGGCGTCCTCATCTTCGTCCACGAGCTCGGGCACTTCCTGATGGCACGCCGTCTGGGCGTCCGCGTCCTCACGTTCTCGCTTGGGTTCGGCCCGAAGCTGATCAAGTTCACGCGCGGCGACACCGAGTACGCGATCAGCGCGATTCCGCTCGGCGGCTACGTGAAGATGGCGGGCGAACACCCGGACGAGGCGCGTTCGGGACGGCCCGACGAGTTTCTGTCGAAGACCAAGTGGGAGCGGTTCCTCGTCTACATCATGGGCCCGGCGATGAACCTGCTGCTCGCGGTCGTCGTCACGGCCGTCGTGCTGCACAACCAGGGCGCCGAGGTGCCGGCTGTGCCGGTCGTCGGCGCCGTGCAGCAAGGGTCGGCGGGGGAGCGCGGCGGGCTGAGGACCGGGGATCGCGTGCTCGTCGTCAACGGCAGGGAGGTCTTGAGCTGGGAGCAGTTTTTTCTAGAGGTGGCCACGAAGGCCAACCGCGAGATCGAGATCCTGGTCGAGCGCGACGGGCGTCGCGAGACGCTGCGCGTTACGCCCTCCTCGTCGGGGAAGTACGAAGTCGGAGAGATCGGGAT
>JBOGJB010000029.1:0-5220 GCA_050745085.1 Vicinamibacterales bacterium | reverse complement strand
GGCTGCGGCCGAGCTGCCGGCGCCGGCGCGAAGGCCCCCGCTTGGCGCAGCCGCTCGCGCCAGAAGGGGAGCACCACCTCGATCGGCGCCGGCCGAGGCGTCATCACCAGGCGCGCCGCCGATCGGGCTTGACTCTTCGCCGCCGGACTCGACGCGGCGGGCGAGAGCACAGATCGCCCAGCGCTGGTCACTCCTCGGCCTAGCCGGGGCTTCGGCAAATAGAAGCTGCCGTATCGCAGCCGGGTGAAGTCGTCGTCCTCGACTCGTGGCGTCTTGCTGTGAAGGATGGGCATGGTCAGCTCCGTTCTCGTCTCACGAGACGAACGCGCGAATCTTCTCCGACAACGCCGCGACCCACGTCTCGTCCTGCGTGCCCGCCGTACGCGCCCGCTGCAGGACCGCCTCGAGCCCGAGCGCGCGCAGTCGCTGCACGAGCAGGCCGTGGAGCCTGGCGCCACCGATCGCGTCCTCGATCGTGGCTTGCTGATTCAGGTTTGGATGCGCCGCGCGCGACACCGCCCGATACGCGACCATGTAGCCGGCGCGTGCGGCCGCGAGGCGTTGCAGCGCGTCCTCGAGCGCGCCGGCCGCGGCGATCAGTTCGGCTCGCTGTGCGACGGACATTTAGCGCCACCCGGAACTGAACACGTAGGCCGCGACCCCCTCAACGAGGTCCGGCCGCGCGCCGAGCCCATCCTCCCGAAGTATGGCGGCGAGCTTCGGGTGACTGAGGACGAATCGTCGGGTGCGCTCGAACAACTGCTCCCCATCCTTCACCCCGTGCATGCGAATGAGCCGTTCGCGGATCTCCGCCTGCCCGTCGGCGATGCGACGGTTCAGCGCCTGGGCGTCTGCCTCGGCTGCGGCGGCGTCGTACTTCACGCGTCCATCGACCAGTAGCCCGTCGATATGGCCTTCGGCGATCCGCGCCACTAAGCCATCGGGGAGTCCCGTGGTCTTTTGCACACTGCGGAACGTCTCGCTGAGCTGTTGCCGCGCCGCAGCGTCCAGGCCCAGGTGGGCGAACAGCTCAGGACCGCGCTGATTAATCAATTCAACGGCGGGGGAGTAACTGTAGAAGTCGCCCTTTGCCGGCGGCGGCAGCGGCTCCGCCCGGTTGCCGTCGTAGACGACGCGCGCTTGTGGCTCTAGCGGATGGTCGGCCATGTCGGTTCTCCTCTCAGCGATTGAACGGATCGAAATCAAAAACGACGCCCGGCTCGTCGTCGAGGTCCAGCACCGAGCGCGAGACGACGCGGACCGCGCCGAGCGGTGATCGCTCGTCGTGGAATCGACGCAGCGCTTCGGCGGCCGTCGTGGTCTTGAGCGAGGGCACCGGCGGCGGCTGGACCCCTGCACGCGGGGGACGATCCCTGTGCGCCGTCTGCACGAGACACCCGCAGCTCGTTGTATGCCCGCTTCGGAGGTGGTCTACTCGGACCATCGTCGTCCGGCCGCAGAGCAGGCACTCGCAGTCCCAGCGCGTTTTTCGGCCGCGCGCCGGCGGGAGCGCCTGCTTGACGAGCAGATATCCGCACCGCCAGCGGGTCAGATTCAGGCGTCGTCTCATAGCTGCCTCGGCTGATTGGTCGGTGAGCGTCGGGCGCTTCGCGAGGGGGCGCCGTGTCGGTCGGTTGCGAAACGCGGAGCAATTCGGACGGCCGCCCTGCGCGAAACCCCAGCGATTGCAGACGGGAGCGCCTGACTTATCGTCACCGGTACCCCTCCGCGAACGGATCGAACTCGTACAAGACCTTCCCGGACTGCCGCGCGAGACCCTGCGCGAGCGCCGCCGGCATTTCCGGCAAGCCGAACGTCAACGCCAGCGCGTCCGCCAGGTCGGGGGAGCGGCCGAGTCGCGCCTTCACCGCGTCTTTCGGCTCGAGCTGGAACCGGCCGTTCAGGAAAAAATACGTCGGTGTGACCAGTTCACCGCGCAGCTCCGGCAGGTTCGGCAGCGCCCCGCCGTTCTGGATCCACTGGCTCATGGCGAACCAGAGTTCCGCGCGACGGTTCGCGTAACGGGGATCCGAGGCCGGCGCCGCGAACTGCACGTCAATCGGCGACTGCCCGCTCGCGCGCAAGACGTCGACCGCACCGGCCGCCCATCCGCCGGTCGCGTCGAACAGCTCGACCTCGCTGTGCCATCGCGCTTTCGCCGCCATGACGGCCGTCGCGATCTCGACGGATACCGACGAGCCGCGCGCGTGGCGCATGACGACCGGGCGGAAGGCCGCAAGCCCCTGCCGCGGGAAGATCACGGTGCGGTCATCCCCGAAGCGCGCGACGTCCACGCCCAGGCGCTTCTGCGCCCACGTGTAGGCGTCGGCGCGTAGGTGCCGCTTCATGGCGGCGTCGACGTCCTCGGGGCCGAGCAGCGCGTTGAGGGACGCCGGCGGGAACTGCCCGAGCACGTTCACCATCACCCACGGCGAGCTGCGCCCCCACATGTCGATTTGTTGTTGCGCCCATGCCTTGCGCACGAGGGAGGACCGCTTGGGGTCTTGTGGATCCCCAGTGACGGTGTGGACGTTCCAGAGTTGGCGATGCGTGACGGCCGCGTGATAGAGCGACCCATCGAGCGACGTTGGGTTTCCAGCGAGAATCAGCTTGCAATCCCGACCGCTCGCGAGCGCCGCCTCTGCGGTCACCATGATCGGCAGCGGCACGGATCCGGCCTCGTCGATCACGAACATCATGCAGTCGGCATGGAGGCCCGCGAGCGTTTGCGACTGCTCCTGTGCGTCCGCGCTTTTCGACCACTGGCGCGCGCTGGCCCACCAGGTGGCCGGATACTCGCGGGAGGTGATGCGCGTTTGCTGCCACTCGAAGGTCGCCAGGAGGATCGGCGACCGCTGTTGCCATTTGGCGAGTTCCTTCCACAACCCGTCCCGGAGGTTATCCCCGCTAATCGACGTGATCGCGACGTTCGCCTGGTGCCGCGTGAAGAGGAACCACCAGACCTTCCATGCCTCGAGGGCGCTCTTGCCGGTGCCCTTCGATCCGACGTCCGCTTGCTTGTCGGACGTCGGTAACGCCTCGAGGGACGCCGCCTGCCACGGCTCCGGTTCGACGCCCAAGCACTCGCGCACGAAGGCGACCGGCGTCCTCAGCCAGCGCGCGGTGGTCTCAACGGCAGCTCCCCACAGGTCGCGCATCGGCCTACACTCCGGCTCGCGCGGACGCTGCGGCGAGCAGTTCGACGAGCGACGCGCCGCCGTCGACTTCGACGCGCTGCTGCGCGCGCCCGTGGAACCGTTCGATGATGAAGCAATCGATCTGCACTTTGAGCTTCGTCGCGGTCTTCGGGTGATGCCGAAGCGCCTCGAGACGCTCATAGACCTTCTCGCCGGCCTCGCCGTAGAGCCGCTCGAGCAGCTTCCGCTCGCTCCGCGGCCGACCGCCCGGATTCCCGGACTGGCCCGGCATGAAGCCGCGCCCCGTCACGCCACCCGGTTGCTTCCGCGTTGTTGTCAACGCTCGCGTGGGCCGCTCTCGTTTCGAGCTGCGGCTCATGCGTGCGGCTCCGTCGTCTCGCGGAACGCTTCGAGCGCCGCCTGGATCTCGCGATACACCGGGCATCCCTCATCGCTGTGCTCGAACACGGCCTCAGCCGTACCGCGAGGAATGATCTGTTCGGCGCAGCATCCGGGGCATCGGACGACCAGACCGGCCGCGTCGCTGGCGATCTGCATCCGCGTGGCGCTGAGGAAGGTCCGTCGTCGGTCAGTCATGATGCGGGTCCGTTGCGGAAAGACTTGCAATTCGTCCGGCCGCGACGAGCGAACACTCCGAAATCCACGAAGGGAGCGCCTGCCTCTGAATCAGGAGCACACGATCGTCATCGGCGAACCTCCTGCGGGACCGACCGCTCGTACCAGTCGTCAATCCAGTCGCGTTTGAGGCGGATGTCACGGCGCCCGCCGACGCGAGCATGGCGGAGCCTGCCGGCGCGGCATTCCGCGTAGACGATCCCGTTCGAGACCTTCGCGTACGTGGCGGCTTCCGGCACCGTGAGCCAGGGGCTCGTCTGTGCCGGTGGTGCGACGACCGCGGCCGGCGCCGACGGTCCGGCGTCGGGTGTCGCCTGAGCGGCCTGTCCGCCAAACCTCGGCTCCTCGACCATCGCGCCCGTTGCGCCGTTCGTCTCGCTGCGCCGATGCCCCCAGCTCCCTCGCACAGCTCCCCCTTTGCGGCAGGACTATTTCGGGGCCTGCCCTGAAATACGCGCCGATCGAGCCGCTCCCGGCCAGGCGTTCAGCACAGTCGCGAGCGACTCGCACTCCGCCCGTTCCGTGATCTCGGCGCGGTGCCACGCCGCCTGGTCGAGCCGCTCAACGATCGTCTGCTCGACGCGCTGGCGCAGGATCACTGGCGAGAGCGCGTCAAGTTCCCAGCAGCGCGACCCGTACTTCTGGAGATACCAGCGAAAGCGGGCATCGTGGCGCTTCGTCACCGTCGCGAACGACGGGAGTCCGCTCTCCGTGTCCTGCGTGGTAAGCGCCAATCGAATGAAATCCACAACGCCCCCGTAGGCTTTCAGGCGCCGCGGCAGATCGAGTTCGCTCATATGAAGTCCGGACGGATCGTGGTCGCCGACATAGAGAACCGTCAGGAGCTTCTCGTCGTCGCTCAGGCTGTCCTGCGCGGCTTGATAGACTGCCGTCGCCGAGCCGTACCCGTGCATCACGCGGAACGTGACGCCGTAGGTGTTGAGGACCGGTGCGAGCGTCCCGCGGATCGTCCCCTTCTCAGACCACACCTCGACCCATTCCGGCTGATCCGTCCAACCGTCCCGGCGGTACGATCGCTTCACGACTTCGATGTAGTCCTGCGGATCCGTGAAGGCATTCACACGCTCGGCCTCCCGCGTCTCGTCCACGATCCAGCGCCACGGAATAACGCCGCGCTCGCGGGCCCACGTCAGCTGCGTGCTCACGCGGTTCGTCTCACCCTTCGCCATCGACCCGATCAGGCTCATCGTGAACAGTCGATAGCAGACCGCGCGGATCGTGGCCGGCTGAATCTGGGCGAGGATCTCGCGAGCCGCCTCGATCAGCGCGAGGCTGCGCCGCGACTTCCCACGTCCGCGGCCGGGCGCGATGATCGCGGCCGCGGGATGGCTACTCACGCGCGGCCTCAACCAGGTGACGCTGCCGGCGCTCCTCGGCGAGCTTCTCGACGTCGCTCCTCGCGAACAGCCGGCCGGCGCTTGTGGAG
>JBOGJB010000028.1:0-2126 GCA_050745085.1 Vicinamibacterales bacterium | reverse complement strand
CGCCGCCGAACGCGAGCCGCTTGTCGAAGATCCAGTGGATGTCGCTCGCGGCGAGCCCGACGAACGGCTCGTCCATCACGGGCCGGTCGTACCAGAGGTTGACGGTCACGATCGGCAGGGCCGGCGTGCGCCGCGCGGCATCGAGTGTCCCGTCGAGCGCGCGCGGCGCCAGACATCCGGCGAAGAGATCCGCGAGCGCGAACCACGGGACCGCAGAGATGAAGGCGCCGGCGCCGATGCGCTCGCCTCTGACCTCGACGGCGGTGACGCTCGTCCCATCGCGCGAGAGCCCGGCCACGCGCGCGGGGGCGTTGACGCGTACCTCGCCGCCACGCTGCTCGATGTACGCGCGGGCCGGCTCGGCGTACATCCGATCGAGCGGCTGAACGGGCAGGCCGATCGCCGCGGCGCGCGGACCTCCGCCGAACATCTCGGCGAGGACGCGGACGAACGGCTCTGCGGCCGCCTCCTCAGGCGCCTGGTTGAGCGCGGCGATCGCCAGCGGCTCCCAGAGCCAGTCTCGGATCGCCTGGCGCTGGCCATGGCGGATCAGCCAATCACGAACTGTTTCAAGGGTTCCTGGGGTTCCTGGGGTTCCTGGGGTTCCTGAGGTTCTTGAGGTTCTTGAGGTTCCTGAGGTTCCAAAGGTTCGAAAGGTTCGAAAGGTTCGAAAAAGGGGACCCGCTAGACGGAGCACACTCAGACGATCGCGAATCGGCAAGGCGTCCCACTCCAAGACGCCGGCGAGCAGGTGCAGCGGAGCCGGGAGATCCGGGCAGCGCAGGCGCGTGACGGCGCCGCCGGGCGCCACGAACGGCACCTCGAGCGTCGGCTGCAGCCGGACGTGGTGTTCGGCGCCGACGCGGCCGAGAAACGCGAACGTGTCGTGGTAGCAACCGAAGAGGACGTGCTGGCCATTGTCCACCAGCTCGCCGGTGGCGCGGTCGAGGAACGCCGTCGCGCGACCACCGAGCCTCGGACGTGCCTCGAGGACGAGCACCCGCGCGTCCCGCTCTGCAAGAGCCGTGGCCGCGCTGAGGCCGGCAAAGCCCGCTCCGATGACGACGATGTCGTAGGTACCCTTCGCTGTCAGTCCTTAGTCCTTGGTTCTTAGTGCATAGTATGACTTCCCTCGCGATCGGCTTCGTCGACAAGGGATATCTTGACTGCGCTTGCTTGCCGGTCTCGGACATCTCCGCTGGCGGATGGGCCCGCGGATCGGGAGGTCTGTCGGACCTCGACCGGAGCGCAGGCGAAATCACGCCACCAAGCACTAAGAACTGATCGTGGTGCGCGCCCAGGTCCACGCGGCGATCCACGCGCGCGCCGGACGAGGGACGCGGATCGGTTTCGTGAACACGTCGTAACCCGACCTTTCGATGCGATCGAGGATTCCGCGGTAGATACCCGACATGATCTCGGCGGCGACGAGCCGATGCGCGTCCTCCCGCGGGAGCGCCGCTCGTGCGCGCTCGTAGTAGCGCCGGGCGCGCGCCGCCTGATGCGCGAGCAGGTCGCGCACCCCAGGTGAGCGCACGCGGGCCCCGCCCGGGGCCGACGCCGCGCGCAGATCGTCCTCGGCCACACCGAAGCGATCCAGGTCCTCGATCGGGAGGTAGAGCCGGCCGCGCGCGAGGTCTACAGGCACGTCGCGCAGAATGTTCGTGAGCTGCAGCGCAACCCCCAGCTCCGACGCGTAGGTCCGCGCCGCCGGGTCGCGGTAGCCGAAGATCTCGACGCACACCAGACCGACCGCCGACGCCACGCGCAGGCAATACTGGTGCAGGTCGGCGAAGGTCGCATAGCGCGCCTGCGTCAGATCCATCTCGACGCCGTCGACGAGATCCTCGAACGCGCCGCGAGGAAGGTTGAAGCGCTGGATGAAGGGACGGAGGGCCTGGCCCTGTGGAGTGGAGGGGCCGGCCGGCCCTCCGTAACAGGCATCCAGCTCCTGCCGCCAGCGCTGGAGGCTCGCCTGCGCCTCCCGCGCCTCATCCACCGCATCGTCCACGGCGCGGCAGAAGTCCCAGACGGCAACGATGGCGCGGCGCTTCTCGGCGGGCAGGACCAGGAAGGAGTAGTAGAAGCTGGTGTCGCGCGCCACGGCAGGGTCAATGGTTACACGA
>JBOGJB010000027.1:0-2409 GCA_050745085.1 Vicinamibacterales bacterium | reverse complement strand
ACCCGGTCCTGCCCCGCGCGTCGGTCGCCGTGCAGATGACCAGTGTCGAGCCGACCGGGAACTGCGACCCGGACGCCGGCGTGCAGGTAACGGCGACCGGCGCCGAGCCGCCCGCCGCGACGGGCACCGCATACGACACGCCGATCGGCTGACCTGAGTTCGACACGGCGGTCACGGCCGCCGGGCAGGCGATCGTTGGTCCCGTCGGCATCGGGCCCATCGACGAGCCGCCGCAGCCGGCGGCGAGCGCCGCGACCACTGCGGTCAGAAACCGTCGGGAGACCCGCGCTCGAAGGGAGAACGTACGGGCTACCTCGACGTGACCACTTGGGCCGCGGGCGTCTCGAGAACCTCTCGCAGGACGTAGGTCGGCTTGCCCTGCGATTCGTGATACGTGCGCGCCTGCATCTCGGCGAGCAGGCCGAGCGTCACGAGCTGCACGCCGGTGAAAATGAGCAGAATGCCGAGCAGCAGCAGCGGCCGGTCGGCGATCGACTGGAAGCCGAACAGGCGCTGGTACGCGAGCCATCCGCAGACGAGCGTCCCGGCGAGCCCCATGACGATGCCGAGCAAGCCAAAGATCTGCAGCGGGCGCGTCGAGTAGCTGATCAGGAATTTGACTGTCATCAAGTCGAGGATGACGCGGACCGTCCTCGAGATCCCGTACTTCGAGGTCCCGTGCTCGCGCCGCCGGTGGTTGACCGCCCGCTCGGAGATGCGCACACCCATCTCGCTCGCGATCGCGGGGAGAAACCGGTGCATTTCCCCGTACAGCCGCATCGGCTTCACGACCTCGGCGCGAAACACTTTCAGCGAGCAGCCGTAGTCGTGCAGGTGCACGCCGGTTGCCCACGAAATGATTCTGTTGGCGATCATCGACGGCACGCGGCGGCTGAAGAAGGCGTCCTTCCGCTCCTTGCGCCAGCCGCACACGATGTCGAAGCCTCCGCGCTCCAGGTCCTCGATCATCGGCGGGATGTCCTTCGGATCGTTCTGCAGATCGCCGTCGGCGGTGACGATGTACCGCCCGCGCGCGTGCGCGAAGCCGGCGGCGAAGCCGGCCGTCTGGCCGAAGTTGCGGCGGAAGCGCAGGACGCGCACGCGCGGGTCGCGCCGCTGGATCTCGGCGAGCCGCTCGAACGTTTCGTCGGTGCTGCCGTCCTCGACGAAAATCAGCTCGTAGCCCCGCCCCCAGGCCGTCAGGACATCGGTCAGCTCCTGATGGAGCTGTCGCACGTTGGCCCCCTCGTTGCGCACGGGAATGACGACGGACAGCTCGGGGAGCATCAGGCCGGTTGGATTAACGCCTTATTATACTCGAACTTAGCGGGGCTCAGTCCCCATTTGCCTGAATGTGCTCGGATCCGCGGCTGCGCACCCACCAGGCGCCCGCCGCCGCCCCGACAGCCGCGACGACGATGGCGATGGTCAGCCCGTGGCGCTCGAGGAACGCGATCGTCTGCTCGCCGTACCAGATCGCGAGCAGCCCTTCGCCGAAGTAGCGGATGCCGCGCCCCGCCGCGATCGCGCCGGCGAACGTCCACGGGTTGACGCGCGAGACGCCGGCGAGCAGCACGAAGATTTTGAACGGCGCCGGCGGCGGCAGGATCGCCGGGACGAAGATCGCGACGACGCCGTACTTCCGGAAGAGCGAGAGGCCGCGCTCCACGCGCCGCGAGTTGAACCGCTTGCGCAGGAACGTCTCCCCTCCCTTGTAGCCGAGCCAGTACAGCAGAAAGCACCCGGCGATCGATCCGAGCGTCGACATTGACGCGTAGAGCACCAGCCGCTCCGGATGCTCCATCACCATCGAGACGATGAGGATGTCATTGATCTCCGGCAGCGACAGAATCGAGGAATCCAGGAAAGAGATGACGAAAAGGCCGGGACTGCCGATGCCAACCGCGAACGCCTGTATCCAGGCGATGAAGCGTCTCATGAGGAGCGCGGGCCCAAGCGCTTCCGGACAGCGGAGGGACACTCGGGTAAACTACGCATCTTGGCGATTATAGCTGCTCGCCTGGCGCGCGTGGCCGCGCTCGCCGCCGGCGTCGCAGCAGCCGTCTTCTACGCCCGCGCCGGTCTCACGCTGAGCCACTACGACGCCAAAGGGCATCTCGTTGTCGCGCGACGCATCTTCGACAGCCTGCTCCCCGGCTGGCACCAGATCGGCGCGGTCTGGCTTCCGCTCCCCCATCTGCTGAACGCGCTCCCGGTGCAGATCGACGCCTGGTATCGCAGCGGCCTCTCGGGCGTCGTCATCTCGATCGTGAGCGGGGCGATCGCGGCCGGCGCCGCCGCGGCGACCGTCGCGCGGGCGACCGGCTCGACCGCTGGCGCGCTGGCCGCGGCCGGACTGATCGCGCTCGATCCGAACGTGCTGTACCTGCAGAGCACGCCGATGACCGA
>JBOGJB010000026.1:0-4814 GCA_050745085.1 Vicinamibacterales bacterium | reverse complement strand
GTCCACAACGAGGATGCGTGGTTTCATCGGGTCAGGTCAGGGCACGTCCACCCGGAGCGTCCGCAGCTCCCGCTGCTCGAGACCCGGCAGGTACAGATAGAGGGTGAAGGGCTCCCCGGCGCGCGTGCCCGCCAGCAGGCGGCGGAACTCCGCGGCCGACCCGATCGGCTCGCGGTTGATCTCCAGCACCACCTGGCCGCGCTCGAGATCCGCATCGAAGGCCGGACTGAGCGGCTCCACGCGCGAGATCAGCACACCGCTGAGCCCGCGCGGGAGCGCCAGGCGCGCGAGATCGTCGCGGTCGAGATCGCGGACCCAGACGCCCGCAGGATTGCTGCTCGGCCCCGGCCCGATCGACGGCTCGGGATGGCCGGCCTCGTCGGGGCCTTCGCCCTCGTCCGAGGTCCGCAGGCGGCGCTCGGCGAGCTTGACGACTGCCGTCACCGGCCGGCCGTCCCGCACCAGCTCCAGGCGGACCGTCGTACCGGGCATGGTGGCTGCAATCCGCCGGATCAGGGCGTCGGTCGAGTCCACCGGGTCGCCGTCCACGGCCGTGATGAGATCGTACGTGCGCAGCCCGGCGCGATCGCCGGGCGAGCCCGCGGTCACATCCTGTACCAGCGCGCCGTGCGCGGCGCCAAGCGCCAGCGATCGCGCCAGGTCCGGATCCACGTCCTTCAGCGCCACGCCGATGAAGCCGCGCGCCACCCGCCCGTGCGCCTTGAGCTGGGGCAGCACGTCGCGCGCCTGGTTCACCGGGATGGCAAAGCCGATGTTGCTCGCACGCGAACTGATCGCCGAGTTGATGCCGATGACCTCGCCGCGGGCGTTGATGAGCGGCCCACCGCTGTTGCCGAAGTTGATCGCCGCGTCGGTCTGAATGTAGTCGTCCAGGCTCGCGTCGAACAGCTTCCGGCCGATGAAGCTGACGACGCCGACCGTGACCGAATGCACATAGCCGAGCGGGTTACCGATCGCGCAGACCCACTCGCCGACCCGCAGGTTCGTCGAATCGCCGAGCGGTGCCGCGGGCAGACCGCCGGTCGCCGGCACCCTGATCAGCGCGACGTCGATCGCCGGATCCGCGCCGACCACCGACGCGCGGAACGTCCGGCCGTCGCCGAGCGTCACGACGATCCGCTCGGCGCCGTCAATGACGTGGTGGTTGGTCAGGATGTGCCCCTGCTGATCGATGATGAAGCCGCTGCCCGCCCCCTGCCGTCCGCCGTCCGGCTCGGGGCCCAGGGGGCCATCGAACCAGTCGTCGGGACGCCGGCGCCGCCGCGGCTCGCGATCCTCACCCGAAGGGGACGACGCGTCGATGTTGACGACCGACGGGTTGATGCGGTCCGCAACGTCCGCGAAATCGACGACCCCGCTGATCAACGGCATCGGGGCGCTCGTGGCGACCCGCGCCGCAGGCGGCGCCGGGTCGACACGGGGCTCCGACACGGCGCGCGACGGCACGAACGAGCCGGCGACGATCAGGCCGACCAGGAACGTGACGGTCGAGGTCAGGCCGACGGTGAGGAGCGTGAAGCGTCTGGACATCTGGTACCTGTCAGGCACTAGGCAATAGGCACTAGGCACTCTGCGGACGCACTGACCGAACCCCGATATCGACAGATCCCGACAGAGTGCCTAGTGGCCAATGCCTAGTGCCTACTCTTTCATTATAAAGGCCCTGAACTCATCCTCGGTCAGGATCGGCACGCCGAGCGATTTCGCCTTCTCCAGCTTGCCGCCGGCGTCGGCGCCGGCGACGAGATAGCTCGTCTTGCCGCTCACCGAGCCGGCCACCTTGCCTCCCCGCGCCTTGATGGCCTCGGCCGCGGCGTCCCGGCCCATGGAGGCGAGCGTTCCGGTCAGCACGAACGTCTTGCCCGCCAGCGACCGATCGACGCCCGCCTCGTCGACGACCGCGGACGCCATGTTGACGCCCGCTTTCTGTAGCGTCCGGACCAGGTCCCGGTTGCGCGGCTCATCGAAGAATGTCCTGACGGCGCGCGCCACGACAGGGCCCACGTCGGGCACGGTCTCGAGCGCCTCGACCGGGGCACCCAGAAGCGCGTCCATCGAGCCGAAGGCCCGGGCGAGCGCCTGCGCGCCCCCTTCCCCGACGTGACGGATCCCGATCGCGTACAGCAGCCGGGAGAGATCGCTCGCGCGGCTGCGGTCGATCTGCTCGACGAGCTTGGCGGCCGACTTGTCGCCAAACTTCCTGACCAGTTCTTTTCCCTCTCGCAACGTCGTGGTCGTCAGGGCCGCGACGGTCTCGGGACGGAGCTGGTAGAGGTCGGCGTAGTCCTTCACCAGCCCGGTCGTCACGAGCTGATCGGCGAGCGACTCTCCAAGTCCCTCGATGTTCATGGCCCGGCGCGACGCGAAATGCTCGAGGCTTCGGCGCACGCGCGCCGGGCAGGAGATGTTCTCGCAGCGCCAGACGACTTCGTCCTCTGCCCTGCGCAGCTCGCTCAGGCAGAACTCGCAGTGCGTTGGCATCACCCACGCGGCCAGTCCCTCCGGCGGCCGGCGAGCCAGAATCGGTTTGACGATCTTCGGGATGACATCACCGCCCTTCTCGACGAGGACCCAGTCGCCCGGACGCACATCCTTCCGCTGAATATCCTGCTCGTTGTGGAGCGTGGCCATCGAGATCGTGGTCCCACCGAGCCTGACAGGCTCCAGCACGGCGTACGGCGTGGCCGCGCCGGTCCGGCCGACGTTGACTTTGATCTCCTTGAGGAGGGTCGTTGCCTGCTCCGCGGGGAACTTGAACGCGATGGCCCACCGCGGGAACTTCGCGGTCGACCCGAGCCGCTCACGCGCGGCGCGGTCGTCGACTTTGATGACCAGGCCATCGGTGTCGAAATCGAGGCTCCTGCGGCGATCGGCCCACTCCCGACAGTGTGCAATGAGAGCCTCGATGCCGACGCGTCGCTCCCGGCTCGGCTCGACTGGGAGCCCCCACGCCGAGAGCGCCGCAAGCGCGTCCCAGTGCGACGGAGGAACGGTGTCCGGGGGGGCGCTCGTCGGAATCACCTCGTAGACGAACGCGGACAGCCTCCGCCGTTCGACTTCCGCCGGGTCGAGCATCCGCATCGTCCCGGCGGCGGCATTTCGCGGGTTCGCGAACACGGGCTCCTCGCGCTCTTCGCGCTCGCGGTTCACGCGTTCGAAGACGCCACGTGACAGATAGATCTCGCCGCGGACCTCGAGACGCCCCGAAGGAGCGCCCGTCAACGCGAGCGGGATCCTGCGGACCACGCGGACGTTCGACGTGACGTCTTCTCCCTGAAGTCCGTCGCCGCGGGTCGCGCCGCGGATCAAGCGTCCGTCCTCGTAGGTGAGCGCGATGCTGAGGCCGTCGATCTTCAGCTCGGCGACGTACGCGATATCGGCCGCGGTCCCGGGCGCCGCGCCCGAGGGCGCGGCGTCTGCCACGCCTTTCCGCACGCGCTCATCGAAGGCGCGGAGCTCGTCTTCGTTGTAGGCGTTGTCGAGGCTGAGCATCGGCGCCGCGTGCGCGACAGCCTCGAAGGCCTCGACCGGCCGGCCGGCGACGCGCTGGGTCGGTGAATCAGCCGTGACGAGGTCGGGGTGCTGGCTCTCGAGCAGCTCCAGCTCGCGCATGAGCCGATCGAATTCGACGTCGGCGATCTCGGGATCCGCGAGGACGTAGTAGCGCTCCTCGTGGCGGCGGATCTGGGCGCGGAGCTGGGCGATGCGTTCGGCCGGGTTCACCGATCGCGCGAGAGCACGTACTCGGGAAGGGCCCTGAGGGCGTCCCGCTCCGGGGACGGCGGGAACACGCTCAGGCAGTGCTGGGCGGCAGACGCGAAATCGACGGCCTTCTTGAACGCGGCGTCGGTCGCGCGGAAATCGGTCAGCAGACGCCTGACCTCGCCCCAGGCCTCCGGCGTGACGCTGCGGTCGCGGACGACCTGCCGCACCAGATCGCTCGCCGCGCCGTCGGCCCGCTGCAGGAGATAGATGACCGGCAGCGTGACCTTCCCCTCACGCAGGTCGCCGCCGATTGGCTTGCCGAGGATCTCCTGGTCGGCCGTGAAATCGAGCAGGTCGTCGACGAGCTGGAACGCGATGCCGAGGTTGAAGCCGTACTCGCGGAGCGCCTCTTCCTGCTCTCTCGAGACGCCACCGAGCTTGCCGCCGATCTGCGCGCAGCCGCTGAAGAGATACGCGGTCTTGCGGCGGATGATCTCGAAGTGCTCGTCCTCGGTGATGTCGACGTCGCCCGTCTTGGTGAGCTGGTACAACTCCCCTTCGATCATCCGCAGCGTGACGTCGCAGAGTAGGCGGATGACCTCCAGCGAGTCCTGCGTCAGCGCCATCGCCATCGACTTGATGTAGAGATAGTCGCCGAGCAAGACGGTGATGTCGTTCCCCCACCGCGAATGGACCGCAAGGCGGCCGCGGCGCAGCTCCGAGTCGTCGATGATGTCGTCGTGGACGAGCGTCGCGGTATGGATGAACTCGACGACCGACGCGTAGAGCACGGCGCGATCGCCCGAGTAGCCCGCGAGGCGCGCGGCCATCAACAGCACGGCGGGGCGCACGCGCTTACCCCCGCTCGTCTGGATGTACTTTCCGATCTGGGGGATCAACTCGACGCGCGACTCGACGTGCCGGAGGAACTCGCGTTCGACGGCGTCGAGATCGGCGCGGATCGGCTCGAAGATCTGCCCGAGATCGAGAGAAGACGAATTGTGCACGGCGGCTGCTCCTCACGATACTGGATGAGCGCGCGGAGTGTCAACGCGCGAAGCCACGCTAAGCAGCTGACAGGATTAGTG
>JBOGJB010000025.1:0-3023 GCA_050745085.1 Vicinamibacterales bacterium | reverse complement strand
TGCGAAGGCCGCGCAGGACAACGCCGTCCTGCTGCAGCAGGCATTCAAGGAGGCCTGGAAGTTCTGGAAGGCCCGCGGCGTCGCCGAGGCCGCCGGCTGGTCGCAGGACGGACAGAAACTCGCGGAGTCGATCCACCGCGCGGCCGCCGCCGGCAGGTGGGATGACGTCAAGACAACGATCGGCACGATGGGGCAAGTCTGCCAGACGTGCCACACGGCGCACCGCGAGCGGTTCGACGACGGGACGTTCCGGATCAAGGGTGCTCAAGGTGCTCAAGGTGCTCAAGGTGCTCACGGTGCTGACCGATGACGCAGTGCTTGTGGGTGACGGCAGCTGGTCTGCTGTCCCTCCTGCTCCAGGGCCCCCGGCCTGAGTCTGCAGCCACGAGCCCTGAGTCCGAGCCTCCCGACCTCCAGCTCTTCTTCCAGGCCGCATCGCGCGACGACAAGGAAGCCAGCGCCGCGCTCGGGCAGCTCGCGGGACGCTGGCGCGACGACTACGCGGCCATGATCGTGGACATGGCGCGTCTGATGCGGCCGGCGTCGCGCGGACCGCAGGCGTCCGACGACGAACTGCCGCTGCCGGACGACGAGGTGGGGGGCGCTCCGGCTCGGCCGCCAGATTCAATCGCGCCCTCTCGCGCGCCCGTCTCACCTCTCGCGCGTGTGCGCGCGCGGCTGACGCGGTTTCTCGAGAAGCAGACCGGCAGGCGGCTCGGCGACGATCTGTGGGCCTGGCGAGAGTGGATCTGGTCGCGGCCGTACGAGCCGCATCCCGGTTACTTCGCGTTCAAGGGCGCGCTCTACGGGCAGATCGATCCGCGGATGGCAGAGTTCTTCGAGCCAGGTACGCGCTCGGTCGTACGACTGGACGAGGTGGACTGGGGGGGCGTGCCGGTCAACGGGATCCCGCCGCTCGGTAATCCGGAGACGATCCCGGCGGCAGAGGCGCGCTACCTCGACGCCGGCAACATCGTCTTCGGGCTCGTCGTCAACGGCGAGGCGCGCGCGTATCCGAAGCGAATCCTCGCGTGGCACGAGCTGGCGCGCGACCGGATCGGCGGCGTGGAGATGACGATCGTCTACTGCACACTGTGCGGCACGGTGATCCCGTACGAGAGCGAGATCGGAGGCGTCGTGCGGACGTTCGGCACGAGCGGCCTGCTGTACCGGTCGAACAAGCTGATGTTCGACCGCGAGTCCATGAGCCTGTGGTCCACGCTCGAGGGGCGTCCGGTCATCGGCGAGCTGGCCGGCGCCGATCTTCAGCTTCGCGCGCACCCGGTCGTGACGACCACGTGGGGCGAGTGGCGCGCGGCGCATCCGAACACGACGGTTCTGTCGCTCGAGACGGGCGTGAAGCGCGACTACTCCGAGGGTGCCGCGTATCGCGACTACTTCGGAACCGACGCCCTGATGTTCCATGTCTCGAAGACCGACCGTCGGCTGAAGAACAAAGCCGAGGTGCTGGTGATGCAGATCAGGGGCGAGGACGGCGTCAGGCATCCGGTCGCGATTGCCGCCCAGTTCCTGAAGAAGAACCCGCTGTACGCGTTCGACGCCGGCGGACGTCGCTTCGTCGTGCTGACGACGCCGAAAGGGGCGAACCGCGTGTACGAGGCGGGCAGCGCCCGCTTCACGCGCTGGAACGGCCGTGACACCGTGGAGGACGAAGCGGGGAGGGCCTGGCGCGTGAGCGAGGAAGCGCTGGCGCGGCTCGACGGCTCGGAGTCCCCAACGCGGCGGGTCGCCGCTCAGCGAGCCTTCTGGTTCGCCTGGTACGCGCAGTTTCCGGACACTCTTCTTATCAAGTAGGGGTGCACCCTTGAGCACCTTGTGCACCCTGAGCACCCTGAGCACCTTGAGCACCCTGACGTGACCACCCGTGCGCTCGGGCTGTGGCCGGCGACGGCCCTCGTCATCGGCCACACGATCGCGGTCGGCATCTTCCTCACGCCTGCCGAGCTCATCGGCGCGCTCGCCTCACCAGGCCTGGTCATCACGCTCTGGACCGTGTTCGGCCTGCTGGTGCTCTTCGGCGCGCTCACCTTCGGAGAGCTGGCGTCGCGGTATCCACACGCCGGCGGTCCGTACATCTTCCTGCGCGAGGCCTGGGGACCCCGCGTCGCGTTCCTCTACGGCTGGCAGTGCCTGCTCGTGATGGATCCGGGCGTGATCGCGGCGCTCGCGGCGGGTCTCGCAGAGTACCTGCCCGTCGCATGGCACGACGCCGCACCGTATGCTCGACGCGGGGCGGTCGGGGTCATCTGGGTGCTGGCGGCCGTCAACGTGAGCGGGATCGGCATCAGCGCGCGCGTGATGACCACGCTGACGGCGCTCAAGCTCGCGGCGCTGGCAGCCATCGTGATCCTCGCATTCACGATTGGAGGCGGGAGCCCGACGCACTTTCAGCCGTTCTGGCAGCGGCCGCCCGGCGCACCGCCGATCGGCGAGGCGCTCGCGCTCGGCTGCGTTGCGGCGTTCTTTTCGTTCGGCGGGTTCTGGGAGGCGAGCCGTGTCGCGGGCGAGGTGCGCGATCCGCAGCGCACCCTGCCCAAGGCGCTGGCGATCGGCGTCGGCGTGGTGGCGGCGGCGTATCTCGTCACCAGTCTCGCCTTCATTTACCTCGTGAGGCCAGACCATGTGACGAGCGCGGCCGCCTTTGCCGGGTCGGCCGGCGGGGCGCTGTTCGGCTCGGATGGCGGCCGCATCCTCGCCATCATCGTGGTCGTGTCGATCGTGGCGAGCATGATGGGGCTCGTGCTGATGGCGCCACGCGTGTACTACGCCATGAGCCGGGACGGCCTGTTCCCGCGGGCGCTCGCCCGGTTGCACCCGCGCCGGGGCGTGCCAGATCGTGCCACGCTGCTGCTCGCGGCGCTCGCCACGTTCTTTGTCTTCGTGGGGACGTTTCAGCAGATCGTGTCGTTCTTCATCTGCAGCGCGATCGCCTTCGTCACCCTCGCCATCGCCGGCCTGTTCGTCTTGCGCAGGCGGACGTCGACGTACGCGGGGTTCCGGGT
>JBOGJB010000024.1:0-5261 GCA_050745085.1 Vicinamibacterales bacterium | reverse complement strand
CGTCCGCGCGACGTCCGACCGCCTCGCGGAGCGCGTGGCTGGCGGCAGCGACGTCCGCGCGCAGCACGATCCGCTCGAAGCCGGAGGAGAGCTGGTCCGCGCGCCGGCCCTCGTCCTCGCCCGGTCGGGCAACCCGGTGGGCGTCGTCATCGCCAGCGATCACCTCAGCGGATCGCTCGCGACCCACTCGCGGCGCATCGTCAATGCGTACGAAGGCTACAGCCAGCTGCGCGTCCTGCGGCGGCCGCTCGAGGGCGTCTACCTCTCGTTCTTCCTGCTGATGACGCTGATGGTGCTCGCCAGCGCGACGTGGATGGGCGTGTACGTCGCGAAGCGGATCACCCGTCCGGTCCAGATGCTCGCTGAAGGGGCCCGCGCGATCGGGTCGGGCCGTCTCGACCACCGCATCGAGCAGGAGACGGCCGACGAGTTCGGCTCGCTCGTCGAGGCATTCAACACGATGGCCGGGGAGCTGGCAGTCAGCCGCAAGAAGCTCGATCGCTCGCGGACGGATCTCGAGCGCAAGAACGTGACGCTTGAGGAGAGCCGGCGGTACATCGAGACGATCCTCCAGCGGATCGCGACCGGCGTCGTCTCGATCGGGCCGGATGGCACGGTGACGACCGTCAACGCGGCGGCGGCGGGGCTGCTGGGGCTCGACGACGCGGTCGGCCGGCCGTCGGCGGAGCTCTTCGGGCGCGAGGAGCTGAAGCCCCTTGGCGCGCTCGTCGCGGGGGCGCAGGAAGGGGCCGCGGCGCCGATCGCCCAGGAAGTCGCGCTCGCGCACGACGGCCGGGAGCTGCATCTCGCGGCGGCGGCGACCGCTCTCGTCGGCGAGTCGGGGGGCGTCGCCGGCACGGTGCTCGTGTTCGACGACGTGACGCCGCTCATCCGGGCGCAGCGGGTCGCCGCATGGCGCGACGTCGCGCGCCGGCTCGCGCACGAGATTAAGAACCCGCTGACGCCGATCCAGCTCTCCGCCGAGCGACTGCGGCGTCACTTCGGCGCTGCGCCGCCGAACGCGCGCGCGCTCGTCGAGGAGTGCACCGACACGATCGTCGCCGAGGTTGAGTCGCTGAAGGCGCTCGTGGATGAGTTCGCTCAGTTCGCGCGGATGCCGGCGCCGCGCGCCGTCCCATCGGATCTCAATGCCGTCCTGACCGAAACGCTGACGCTCTACGACGGTCTCTTCAAGACCGTTCGCATCGAGCGCGCCTTCGCAGCCGAGCTGCCGTCCGTGCGAATCGACGCCGAGCAGATCAAGCGCGTCGTGATCAATCTCGTCGACAACGCGATCGAAGCGATGGGCGGGCGCGATGGCGCGCCGGACGGACAGATCGTGGTGTCCACGGAACGCGACGGCGCGGGCGGGGTCGCGCGGATCGTCATTGCCGACAACGGCCCAGGCATTTCGCCCGGCGACCGCGACAAGCTGTTCATGCCGTACTACTCGACGAAGCGCCGCGGAAGCGGCCTCGGCCTCGCCATCGTGCGCCGGATCGTGGTCGAGCACGGCGGAAGCATCGAAGTCACCGACAACGAGCCGAAGGGAACGCGGTTCACGATCGAGCTGCCGGTGTGAAGCGAAGCATCCTGCTCGTCGACGACGAAGCCGGCGTGCGGACGGCGCTGACCGGCGTTCTCAAGGACGAGGGCTACGCCGTCGAAGCCGTGCCGAGCGGTGAGGAGTGCCTCGATCGGCTCGCGCGCGGGCCGGTCGATCTCGTCATCCTCGACATCTGGCTCCCCGGCATGGACGGCCTCGCGACGCTGCAGCGGCTGCGCGAGCGCCGCGCCGATGCCGTCGTGATCATGATCTCCGGCCACGGCAACATCGAGTCGGCGGTGAAGGCGATCAAGCTCGGCGCGTACGACTTCGTCGAGAAGCCGCTGTCGCTCGAGAAGACCGTGCTCGTCGTCCGTAACGCCCTGCGCCACCACGAGCTGGAAGCGGAGAACCGCGCGCTGCGCGCGACCGTGGATCGCCGGCTCGTGATGGTCGGCGACAGCCACCTGATGGCGCGGCTCCGCGAGCAGGTCGCGATGACGGCGCCCACCAACGGCCGCGTCCTGATCTACGGCGAGAACGGGACCGGCAAGGAGCTGGTCGCGCGCTCGATCCACGCGATGAGCCGGCGGCGCAACGGCCCGTTCATCGAGGTCAATTGCGCCGCGATTCCCGAGGAGCTGATCGAATCGGAGCTGTTCGGCCACGTGAAGGGCGCGTTCACCGGCGCGGTGGCGGATCGGCGCGGCAAGTTCGAGCTGGCGGACGGCGGCACGATCTTCCTGGACGAGATCGGCGACATGAGCCTCAAGACCCAGGCGAAAGTGCTGCGCGCGCTGCAGGAGCAGGTGGTCGAGCCGGTCGGCGGCGCGTCGAGCGTCAAGGTCGACGTCCGGGTGCTCGCGGCGACGAACAAGGAGCTGCCGGCCGAGATCCGGGCCGGCCGCTTCCGGGAGGATCTCTACTTCCGGCTGAACGTCATCCCGATCTTCGTGCCGCCGCTGCGTGATCGCGACGCCGACGTGCCGGTCCTGGCGGACCACTTCATGGCCGAATTCGCGCGCGAGTACGGCCGGCGGCCGAAGAAGCTCGACGCGCCGGCCGCCTCGCGCCTGCGCGCCTATCGATGGCCGGGCAACGTGCGCGAGCTCCGGAACGTGATCGAGCGGCTGATCATCATGGCCCCCGGCGACACCATCGGCCTCCAGGACCTGGCCTTCCTCGACGGTGGCGTGGACCTGGCAGCCGTCGACGCCGGGGGGGAACTGCTCCCGCTCCACGATGCGCGGGATCGGTTCGAGCGGGACTACATCCTCCGGGCGCTCGCGGCGCAGAACGGGAACATCTCCCGCACGGCCGACGTGCTCGGCGTCGAGCGCAGCAACCTGTATCGAAAGATGCGGGCGTTCGGGATCGCGCCGAGACGCGCGGAGGCGGAAGAAGAGACTGTGTAGGGTGCTACGGACTCAAGGTGCTCAAGGTGCTCAAGGTGCTCAAGATGCTCAAGATGCTCAAGATGCTCAAGATGCTCAAGATGCTCAAGATGCTCAAGATGCTCAAGGTGCCGACGATCTCAGCTTGTGTTCCAGTACCTGATCGCTGCTGAACCGGTCGAGCTGCAGGTAGTGTTCGGCCGTGCCTACAAGGGCGGCTGACGGCACCAGTCCGACAATCTCGCTTTCCAGGACGTTGACGCCGTAGCGTTCGGCTTCGCGCTTGACGACCTCGAACACCCGGTAGATCGGGGTCTTCTCGTAGTTCGTGAGATTCATCGACACCTGGACGATGCCGCGATCCTCGAGGCGGACGCCCATCGCCTTCACGTACCGGAACCCGCCGCTGCTCTGTCGAATCGCCGCGGCGATCTTTTTTGCAACGTCGAGGCGGTCGGTTGCGAGGTTGACGTTGTAGGCGATGAGCGGCATGCGCGCGCCGACGACCGACGCGCCGGCGGACGGATGCGGCTCGGCCGGGCCGTAGTCCGGCTTCCACGCCGGCTGCCGCATCTTCTCGCGCAGCCCTTCGAACTCGCCGCGCCGGATGTCTTCGAGGTTGCGCCGCACGGGATCGCTCGCGGCCTCCTCATACAGGAAGACGGGGACGCCGAACCGCTCGGCGATCGCCGCCGCCGTCGCCTTCGCCAGCGCGACACACTGGTCCATCGTGACCCCTTCGATCGGCACGAACGGCACCACGTCCACCGCGCCGAGGCGGGGGTGCTCGCCTGAGTGCGCGCGCAGGTCGATGGCGGCGACCGCCTGCTCGTAGAGCGTCAGCACCGCCTGCTTCAGCGGCTCGGCGTCGCCGGCCAGGGTGAGGACCGAGCGATTGTGGGACGGGTCGGACGAATAGTCGAGTACCCGGACGCGATCCACCCCGCGTAGCGCTGCGACGATGCCCTCGACAACGTCGCGGCGGCGCCCTTCGCTGATGTTCGGGACGCACTCGATGATGGCCATGCGCACGTTGTACCACACGGGCGGCAGGCAGGAGGCAGGAGGCAGGAGGCAGGAGGCAGGAGGCAGAATTGCACTCGATCTTCTACCTTCTGCCTCCGGCCTCCTGCTATAATCCCCGCGCGCTCAACAACATGTCCGATCCGCTGCGCCACGACGTCCCGGACGACCGCACCGCGCACGTACGGATAGAAGAGCTGCTCGTCGCCGGCCTCGACCACTACTTCGCAGCTCAGTACGAAGAAGCCATTCATCTCTGGACGCGCGTGCTCTTCCTCGACCGCGGGCACGCGCGCGCGCGAGCCTACATCGAGCGGGCCCGCACCGCCGTCGCCGAGCGCCAGCGCGAGTCGGAGGAGCTGCTGCACCGCGGCGTCGCCGCGTTCAACGAGGGAGACACCGGCGAGGCGCGCAGCCTGCTGACCCGCGCCGTCGAGCGCGGCGCGTCGGATCCGGAGGCGTTGGCCGTCCTCGGCCGCCTCGACCGGCTCGACGCGCGGCTCGAGGTCGGGATCGGCACACCGAAGGCGGGGGAATCGCGACGCGGGAGCGCCGCCGCCCGACCGACCCACGTCCATGACGACGACCACGCCCCCTCGAGCGGACGGGCGTGGGTGCTCGTCTGCGCGGTCATCCTGCTCGCGTTCATCATCGGCGCCGGCCTCGTGCTGTCGGGCGCCATCGCGGTGCCGGACTTCGCGCTCGGCTCTGAAGGCCGAGGCGCCGACGTCGTCGGCCGAACGGTCGATCCGCTGCCGGTGCCCTCCGCGTCGGAGGTCGCGCTGGCGCGCGCCCGCGCGCTGTTCGACAAGGGACGGCTGCGCGAGGCCCTTCGCATGCTCGACACGGTCGCCGAGGGCGATCCGCTCCAGCCGGACGCCGACGCGTTGCGCGCGGCGATTCAACGCGCACTCCTCGCGACCGCCGGGCCGGGCGGCCTGCCGGTACCCAATCGATGAGATGCCCGAAGTGCCGCTACATCAGCTTCGAGCGCGCCGAGCGCTGCCGTAACTGCGGGTACGACTTTTCCCTCGCCTCTGAGTCCTCCGAGCCCGAGCTGCCGATGCGCGACGGGTCGCGCGAGCCCGTCGGTCCATTGGCGGACCTGGCGCTCGACGCGCGGGCGCCGGCCCTCGCCGCCGACGCAGCGCCTCCCGGGACCGACGGGTTCGATCTGCACCGGCTTCCGGGCCGGATGACTGATTTGCCGCTCTTCGGCGGAGCCACGCCCGCGCCGCGCGCGCCGCTGGCGGTCCGGCGCTCAGCGACACCGGAACAGGTGGCACGCGGGTCCGAGC
>JBOGJB010000023.1:0-15113 GCA_050745085.1 Vicinamibacterales bacterium | reverse complement strand
GGTGTACGGGAGGTAACCAGATGGCTGACAGTATCTCGATGCGTGTGACGCGCTACACGCCCGGCCGAGACTCCGCGCCCACCACCTCCGACTACGAGGTGCCACTGAGGATGGACTGGTCAGTCCTCGACGGGCTGAACTATGTCAAGGACCGGCTGGACGGCTCGCTGTCGTTCCGCTGGTCTTGCCGCATGGGCATCTGCGGCAGCTGCGGCATGACCGTCAACGGCGAGCCGAAGCTGACTTGCGCGACGTTCTTGACCGAGTATGCGCCCGGCCCGGTTCGCGTGGGGCCGTTAACGAACTTCCCCGTTATCCGCGACCTTGTCGTCGAGATCGGCGACTTCATGCGCAAGCTGACGCGCGTCAAGCCCTGGATCATCCGGGACCAGCAGGCACCGCTCGCCGATGGCGAGTACCTGCAGACGCCGGACGAGCTGGACGCGTACAAGCAGTACAGCATGTGCATCAACTGCATGCTCTGCTATGCGGCCTGCCCAGTCTACGGCCTCGATCCCGAGTTCATCGGGCCCGCCGCCATCGCCCTCGCCCAACGCTACAACCTCGATAGCCGCGATGAAGGGGCTCGGGAACGGTTCGAGATCCTTTCCCAACACGAGGGAATCTGGGGCTGCACCTTCGTCGGCGAGTGCACCAGGGTCTGCCCCAAGAACGTCGATCCGGCGGGCGCGATCCAGCGCTACAAGCTGACCGCCGCGGTGGAGTCGATGAAGTCGTTCTTTATGCCAAGGGGGGCGTGATGAGCGAACGCCACGTCTACACGGA
Organism: Vicinamibacterales bacterium; assembly: GCA_050745085.1. GTDB lineage: Bacteria > Acidobacteriota > Vicinamibacteria > Vicinamibacterales > 2-12-FULL-66-21 > DATAEE01. Next base: position 14,327 of record JBOGJB010000023.1, on the reverse strand, counting down.
ATACCATCCGCGTTGGCTGCGCCAGCATGTGTCCACCTACTGGTGGCTCGAGAAGGGGACATACTTCGCGTTCATCCTGCGCGAAGCGAGCTGCATGTTCGTCGCGTGGCTGGTCGTGTATCTGCTCCTGCTGGTGAATGCCGTTCGCCAGGGGCTCGGTAACTATGCACTGTTCCTCGAGTGGTCCGCCACACCGTGGGTGTTGCTGCTGAACGTCGTCAGCTTCTTGTTCCTGGTCTACCATGCGATTACCTTCTTCGACGCCGCGCCGCAGGCGATGGTGGTGCACGTCGGCCGCAGCCGGGTGCCGGGACACCTGGTGCTGGCGGGCCATTACGCGGCGTGGGTCGTGGCATCGGTCTTCGTGGGCTGGCTCCTGCTGGGTGCATAGATGATCAAGCGACATCCCGAACCGTTGTTGTGGATGCTGTTCAGTGCCGGCGGCGTGCTGTCGGCGATGCTGATGCCGATCCTCGTCTTGCTGTTCGGCATCGCGTTCCCGCTGGGCTGGCTTGACGCTCCCTCGCACGAGCAGATCATCGCCGTGTTAGGCAACCCGCTCACGCGCCTCGTGCTGTTTGCCCTCTGCGTGCTGTCGCTGTTCCACTGGGCGCATCGATTCCGGCACACGCTCTACGACGGCCTGCAGATCAAGCACCTGAACGAGGTGATCGCGCTGCTCTCCTACGGTGTCGCGGTGGCGGGATCGGTCATTGCGGCGATGCTACTCTGGCGAATTCCGTAGAATGAGGCGGGACCGCTGCGCCTTTCCCCTGATTCTGTTGGTCCTCGCGATGCCCGGCGACAAACGCGGCGACACACCCACTACGCCGCTTGCGAGCAGTCCGACCGTGTCAACGACGCGGAGACCCTGAAAACAAGCCGACCATGCCCGCCAGCGGAGGGGGCCATGACACGCATTCCAAGGTTGTCCGCGGCGGCAGGCCAGTGCGTCGCTCGAGAGGCACTCGAAGATCTGCGTCCTCTGATTCCGGCGTTGTTGGCAACAAGAGCCGAACCGAAGGCTGGCGTCGCTGACTCCTCCGAGTTGGAACCAGATCTTCCATTTCCTTCAGACGATGCGCAGACTTCAGGACTGGGCGGGATTCGCAGCATGAGGCCCGTGAAGATGTTGCAAATTCCTGAGCGCTCGTTCCTCCCTCGCCGGATTGGAGCACATATCATGAGCGACGGGATCAGAACGCTCCGGTGGGTGGCACTATCGCGAGCCAGGGGACTACTAGCCGCCACTCGTTCTGACTTGCGAACACGTTGTCAGGTTGGAGGCGATGATGCGGTCGTTCGGTCCGGCTGAGGCAAGCACGGCGCTTGCGATGCTCTGGTTCCTGGGTGCGATGTCTGGCACGGCAGCGGCCCAGGAATTTGCCGGGCGTGAGAAGTTGCGCGCCCATTCGCATGAGTTCCGCCGGGAGGTTATCAAGGTCATGGACGGCGTGTGGGTCGCCGTCGGCTTCTCGAACGCCAATTCGTGTTGATCGAAGGCGAGGGCGGGTCAATCGTCGTCGATACGACCAGCCACGCTGAAGACGCCAAGCAGGTGAAGGCCGAATTCGCGAAGCTCTCCACTGCACCCGTCCGTGCCATCATCTACACGCATTCGCATCCTGACCATACCGGCGGGGCCACCGTGTTCGCCGGGAACGACCAGCCCGAGATCATCACGCACCGGCTTTTCGTAGACCGAGTGCCCGACGTGGGCCGTGCGGGTCGCGACGGCGGCGACCAGTTCGGCTCGACGCTGCCGGATGCCCTGTTCATCAACGCGGGCACGGGGATGGAGTTTGGTCGACACCCCGCGCCAGCTGGCTTCCTCCCTCCGACGCGCACCTTCAACGAAGACCGGCTGGACCTGACCATCGCCGGCGTTCGCCTGCAGCTGCTTCACACGCCGGGAGAGACACGCGAGAACGTTGCGGTCTGGCTGCCCGACAAGCGCGTCTTGCTGCCAGGCGACAACTTCTACAAAGCCTTTCCGACCCTGTACGCCATTCGCGGCGCACGCTTGCGTCCGATCGACCTGTGGATCGTCAGCCTCGGCTTGTTGATCGACCTCGGTGCCGAATACCTGGTGCCGGGGCATACGCGTCCTGTGCTCGGCAGCGCAAGTGTGCGCGCGGCCCTGAGCACGTACCGCGACGGCATCAAATCCGTGATGGACCAGACCCTCGATGGCATGAAGAAGGGCGAGCGACCGGACGAACTGGTGCAGCACGTCAAGCTTCCGCCGACGCTCGCGGACAGCCCTTATCTGCAGGAGTTCTACGGAACGGTAGCTTGGTCGGTGCGCGCCCTCTACGCCGAGTACGCGGGCTGGTTCGATGGGAACCCGACGAAGCTCTTTCCGCTGCCCGAGCGGAACCGAGCCGCCCGAATCATCGAGCTGGCCGGTGGTCGCGCACAGGTGCTGTCGAAAGCGCGTCGCGCTCTGGCGGCAAAGGAATTCCAGTGGTCCGCCGAGTTGGCCGACTATGTCCTGGCGGTAGACGCCGGAAACTTGGCGGCACAGCGGCTGAAAGCGAACGCGCTCACGGAACTCGGCGAGCGGCAGATCAGCGCCATCGCGCGGAACTATTACCTGTCTGCGGCCCAGTATCTACTGCGCGATCTGCGGCGACGGTGAGCCTCACGCCGATTTTGTGACCATCTCTCCGAAACAGACCAGCGGAAGCTGGCGTCCCCAACGGGAAACCCGGCGCTGTGCTCTCCGATCCCAATTGATACCTGGCTGCCACGTACCGCCTGAACGGGCGTCGATGCTAGGCGAGTGCCGAGGCCGCGTCCCCTTACCGCCTGTTGTGATTCTATCTTCGGGCTTACCACGGTAGAAGGTCATCGAACCCGTAAAACCTGCTGCTCCCCCTCCACCGAAACGTGCCCTGCGACAGTTGATAAAGGGCAAAGCCAACGAATGCCGCACCCGCAAGAAGGAACAACGCCCCGAGCACACGAGTTCCGGACCGTGACTCCGCCGTGCTGCGATACATGGAACGACAGAACGAGCTGCGCAGGAACCCATCTGTGTCGAAGACTGCCCTTCCGTTCAGCCAGAACCAGAAGCTGAAGAACAGGAAGAAGAAGGCAAACCCGATGCGATCGGTAGCCGGCACTACATGCCCCCATGTGACGACTCACCGTCGATCCTGCGGTGAGCCTCGCCCGCAAACTGCCGCGGCAAGAGCGCGCTAACCTCCAAGCGCAGCCTGGTGGCGCACCGAGCGCGCCTCGTCAGTCTGCAACGCAGTTGGGCCGCCCGTGCGATAAGGGTGGCCATTCAGCCTGCACGCGCGCCGCGTTATTCACTTCGGCCCAAGCTGCGAAGATACCATCCGGGCAGACCAGTCAGGAGAGTGAGGCCAAGGAGAATAGCTGCCGCCTCGACGGCCGTGCGCATGCCAAAGCGACGGTACTCACCCGCCACGACAATGGGGCTGACGACTAGGAAGAGGACACCAAGGCCGAGGAACAGCCAGGAGGCCGCACGATAGTTGCGCCGGGTGCGGCGGAAGCAGTTGGCGCAGAGTTCGCTTCGGCCCGTTACGGAAATGATTGGCGGTGCATCGATGACCGCGCCGCAGCTGGCACACGCACCGCGACCCTGGGTGACACGAGTTCGCGCGGCCGACCTCTGATACGCGAGCCAAGCCCCGATGAGCCCGGCCCAGATAAGGCCGACGACCAGTTGCAATAGATCAGGCACGGCTTCCTCGTCCGTCCCCTCCAGGTTCGGTTAACACATTGAAGTAGACCGTGCCGGCTCCTTCGTAGCTACTGGCTCGTTCTCATGTTCGTCGGGGCACCGCCACGCGAACCTCAAGTCTGGTGTCGCCCCAGTCAGGCGCGACGTCGAGAGCGGCCGGGTGCGGTTCTTGACAGCGTGACCTGATGTGAGCCGAAACGCTTTTCAAATTCGGGCGTTCGTCGGAACTCTTCGACGCAGCGTTCGGCCGCCGCTGCCTCCATGCCTTCTCTGATCAACCGCCGGCGGTACTCCTCGCGCATGACGGAGCGGATTGCGTCGGCCACCGTGCACTCGTCGCCATAGCGGCGGTCGTACCGCACGATCCCGCGATCGATCTCGAGCCTGCGTCGGTTGACGTGTTCGGCCAGGTGCCGCTCGCCTTCCGGCGTGAGTGTCTTCCGTCTGCCGCCCTTCGGCCCTCCGCGAGAGGCAACCTGGTCCAACCCCAGCGCCGCCGCACGATCTGGATCGGTCAGGCGGAGACAGTAGAGCCACTGATTAAAAGTGAACATTGCCATTGGGGTTCGGGAGTTTCGCTAAGAGATATTCGACGTGGATCGTAGCACGTGGTTCCATGGAGCGGGAGTCACGAATGACCAAGCCAGACCTCGACTTCGTTGGCACTGCGGAGGCCGCGCAGATCCTTCAACGCACGCCGGACACGGTGCGCTACTACGAACGGCACGGACTCCTGGCGGCTTGGCGAGTCGGGGGCCGCCGGCTGTTTCGGCGGGCCGATGTCGAGCGGTTGGCGACAGAGCGCCGCCGGCGGCAGGCACCCGAGCCCGTTCGGTCGTAGGCGAGTTACCGCGCGGTGAAGATCCTCCTCGAGCTTGAGACGCCCGTGACGCCCGACGCCAAGCACGCGATCGAGCAACTGTGGGTCGAAATTCTGCGGAGAGAGCTGGCAGCAGCCCGCCGCAACGAAGGAAGTCCGCAGTCGGGCGATGGCGATCAGCCGGCGCTCGAGGGTGCAACCGACCCGCTGGAGATCGCGCGTGGGGAGCGATGAGCACCCGTACGATCTCGTCCTTCGTCTCCTCCGAGAACGTGGTGGAACGGTCAGGCTGCTCTCGGGCGATCGGGTGCGCGCAACGTGCCCGGCGCACTCCGATCCAAAGCCCTCGCTCGCCGTCACCCGTGACGAGCGTGGCGTCCTTATCCACTGTTTTGCGGGTTGCGCGAAAGGCGCACCTGCGCGGGCGCTCGGCCTTCGGCCTTCGGATCTGTTCGTCGGTCCGCGGCCGTCGAGCGTCCGCCCGGCGATCGTCGCGACCTACGACTACGTCGATCGGGATGGTGTACTCCTTGCCCAGAAAGTGCGCCTCCAGCCGAAAGCCTTCCGATGGCGACGACCAGACTCGACGGCGCGCGGTGGTTGGCGCTGGACACTCGACGGCGTCGCGCTCCCTCCGCTCTACCGCTGGTTCGAGCTGGTCGGCGTGGATCTCGTGTTCATCACGGAGGGCGAGAAAGCCGCCGATCGCATTCGGGATCTTGGGCTGGTCGCGACGTGCCCACCTGCTGGGGCGAGCACGTGGAAGGCGTCTGCTGATCTGCTCGAGGCCGTCACGGTGGGCGCGGCGATCGCGATCCTGCCGGACAACGATCCGCCTGGTGAACGCCAGGCCGAGCGCGTGGCGGCTGACCTTTACGCGCGCGGACGCGAGCGAGGGATCAGTCTCAAAGTCGTGCGACTCCCCCCGCCGGCGAACGGCGCCGACGCCTTTGACTGGGTCGAGGGCGGCGGCACCCGTGAGCAGCTCCTCGAGTTCGTCGCGGCGACGCCGACCTGGTCGCCAGAGGCAGCAGCACTCGGCCGCGCCAAGCATCGCGCGGACTTGGCGAGAGAGCGGAAGCGGGCGCAACGCTGGCGGGCCAGGGAGGGGCGCGCCATGACGCGAGTCGACGACTCACGCGCCTCGCGACACTCGGACGCCGTGGCTGACGCGCTCAAGGCCGTGCGGGTAGAACTCGAGCGCGCCGGCGAGCCGCGATCCGGACGCGCCCTGAAGGCGGCGCTTGCTGGCCGTTATCCGCGAGACGTCGTCGACGCGGCTCTGGAGATCGGCCGCGAGCCCGGCGGCAGCCTGATCTGCGACGAACGTGGTCAGCGCCGCGGTTGCCCGAAGCTCTACAGCGTCCGGACACTGGACGACTCGCCTGGAATACACCGCGTGACCGATCGCGCCGGACACTCACAAAGTGTCCGGACGGCCGAACCAACGCCGGACACTAGGATCACCGGTTTTCCTGAGCAAAAGGCAGCGTCGAAGCGTCCGGTCACGCTGTCGCGCGGTCACGCTGGTGAACGTTCTTCAGATCCATTACAGGAGAAGGGATCAGTCTCCCTGAGTACAGCCGTGACAGGTGGGCCGGACACTGTAGGCGTGACAAGGGGTCCGGACACTCAGCATTCGGACAACCATCAACAGCGAGCGATCGAGGATGGCCGGTGCTGCGGCAGGGACGGCTCGGAGCTGCGCTGCAAGCTGTGTCGCTGGTCGTCGACGTACTGGCGGCGCACGCTCGAGGAGGACGCGTCCGCGCCGGCTGCCGCGACGTGTGCGACGCTGCCGTGTGAGGCCGTTTCGAGCTGCGCGCTCGTCGGCGGGTGCCTCCGTCAACGCTTCCCGGTCCAGGCTGCGCCGTGATGGTGGCTCGATGACAGAGCTGCCGCCGCTCAGCGACGCGATGCGTGAGGTGCTGCGGGCCTGCGACGCCGCAGGCGGAGCGATACCTGTCGCCAGGCTGGTCCCTCGCTCGACCGTCTCGGTGAGCGTCGCGCGCGCCAGCCTCTCGCGCACGTTGCGCCGGCTGCGCCTGAAGGGGCTCCTCGAGCTGGAGGACGCGTACGGCCGGACGATGGCGCAGCGGATCGCTGCCGGCGATGCGGCGCTCGCGAAACACGAGGCGGATCCGGACGCGGCGTTCGAGCAGGCTCGAACAGCGCCGGGCTTCTTCCCGTTCACCACCGCAGCCGAGTACCTCGACTGACCTGCGCCCGATGTTGAGGGCCAACGGGGGAACCTCATGATCGCCGCCATCTACGCTCGCAAGAGCACGGAGCAGACCGGCGTCGCCGACGAGCAGAAGTCCGTCGCGCGCCAAGTCGAACGCGCGCGCGCGTACGCCCTGCGGAAAGGCTGGACCGTCGACGAGGCGTGCGTGTTCATCGACGACGGGATCTCCGGTGCGGAGTTTGCGAACCGGCCGGGCTTCCTGCGACTGATGAACGCGCTCAAGCCCCGGCCGGCGTTCCAAGTGCTCATCATGTCGGAGGAGTCGCGCCTCGGCCGCGAGTCGATCGAGACCGCCTACGCGCTCAAGCAGCTCGTGACCGCCGGCGTACGCGTGTTCTTCTACTTCGAGGATCGCGAGCGGACGCTGGACTCCCCCACCGACAAGATCATGCTGTCGCTGACGGCGTTCGCCGACGAACTCGAGCGCGAGAAGGCGCGGCAGCGCACGTACGACGCGATGATCCGGAAGGCCCGCGCCGGCCATGTCACCGGCGGGCGCGTGTTCGGATACGACAACGTCGAGATCCTCGGCGCTAGTGGTCGGCGGTCTCACGTCATCCGCCGGATCAACGACCGCGAGGCGGCGGTCGTCCGCCGGATCTTCACCCTGTGCGCGGAGGGTGTCGGCAAGGCGCGGATCGCGCGGCTGTTGAACGAGGAGGGCGCGCCGGCGCCGCGCCCGTCCCACCGAAGCCGGCCGCAAGGGTGGGCCGCGTCGTCGGTCCACGAGGTCCTCTACCGCGAGCTGTATCGCGGCGTGATCGTGTGGAACCGATCGAAGAAACGAAACCAGTGGGGGCAGCAGAAGCAGAAGGCGCGGCCGACGTCGGATCACTTGCGCGTGCCCGCCCCGGAACTGCGCGTCGTGGCGGAGCCGATCTGGCAGGCGGCCCACGAGCGGCTCGACGAGAGCCGCGCGCTGTATCTCCGGAGCACGAAAGGGCAAGTGTGGGGGCGCCCGCCGAGCGCGATGGACGCCAAGTACTTGCTGAGCGGCCTGGCCGAGTGCGGACGCTGCGGCGGGACGATCGAGGTCCGCAGTCGCTCGCATGGCCGCCATCGGGCGTACTTCTACATGTGCAGCACGCACCGCCGCCGTGGCGCCTCGATCTGTCGCGGGCTCGACGTGCCGATGGAGCGCGCCGACGAGGCGATCCTCGCGACCGTGGAAGCGACGCTCCTCGATCCCGACATGCTCGAGCGGGCATGTGTGCGCGCGGTCGCCGACGACGCGCTTCGGGCGGACTCCGCTGCGACGAAGGTGGAGCTGCTGAACCGGCAGCGCATGATCCTCCAGGAGCTGCGCCGCCTGACTGACCACCTGGCCGCTGGTGACGACTCCCGATCGCTCCGCGAGGGGATCGCCAGTCGCGAGGCCGAGGTCGCGCGCATCGATCGCGAGCTGGCGCGGCTCGAGCGCGCCACCGGCCCGACGCAGACACCCGAGGCGGCCATCGCGCAGCTCGAGGCGCTCCTCGCCGACTTGCGGGCCGTCCTGCGACGGCACGCGCCGGAGGCGCGGCAGATGCTCAGGAGACTGCTACGGGGGCGTGTGGTGATGACGCCGGAGGTCCGTGACGAGCAACCCGGCTATCGCGTGCGTGGGTCAGCGACGGTCGAGCCCCTGCTGAACGTCGTGATGCGTCCGGAGGGCGAGGCGTCGGGAAGCGTTGCACAAGCTATGGCGTCCCCAACGGGATTCGAACCCGTGTTTCGGCCTTGAAAGGGCCGCGTCCTGGGCCTCTGGACGATGGGGACGCGCGTCGGTGGGTGGACAGCCCGTCATTCTATCACCGCCCGGCGGGATCGGCGAAGCAGAACGGATACCCGCAGTCCTCGCATACGTACTCCGCGTAGCCGCCCCGACGCGCGAGAAACCGCACGCGGTGCGCGGTGAAGAAGCAGACGAGCGGATGACGGATCGTCCGCGCGCCGCCGCGCGGCTTGAGAAAGCTGTGGCCGCAGTGGCACGCATACTCGACGAACCCATCGCGCTCGCGCGCACACGTACTCGTGCGCGCCGTCGCGGTCGGCCAGCCGCACGTACGTGTGATGCCGAAGAAAGCACGACAGCGTGTGGCGGACGTGCGTGACCGACCCGTCCTCGCGGAGGTACTCGGTCCCGCAGCGGCACCGCCGCGGGCTCCGCCGCGCCAGACGGAACGCCGCTTTGTCCACGGCGTGGCCCCATACCGCTCAGCTGAGTCGCACGGGCATCCTGCTCCGTAAGGCGCAAAAACTACGCCAGACGGCTCACGGAGATATGATGCGCGGATGCTCTTCGCCACCGCGACGCTCGCCTCGCGCCTCGAACGCGCCGAGTGTCGGACGTGCGCAGCGTTCGGCCAGATTCAGATCGCCCGCGGCAAGGACGCGTTCGTCAGGCCGATCGGCGGCGCCGCGGTCGTGTACGGCAGCCCCGGCGCGCCGTTCAACAAGCTCGCGGGGCTCGGGTTCGCGGCCGAATTGGATGAGCGCGAGCTCGAAGAGATCGAGGAAGAGTTTCGCCGTCGCGACGCGCCGCTCCAGGTCGAGCTGTCGACCCTCGCCGATCCCGCGGTCGGCGCGCTCCTCACCCGCCGTGGCTACGTCCTCCTCAATTTCGAGAACGTCCTCGGCCTCGCGCTCGACGCCGCATTCCTCGATGCCGCGACGCGCCGTCACGCCGAAGACGAGGCGCGCGGGATCACGGTCGGACGACTCCAGCCCGACCATGCGGAGCTGTGGATCGAGGCGATGATCACCGGCTTCGCCAATCCCGACACGTTCGACGGGCCGCCGTCGCACGAAGTCTTCTCGCGCGACGTGCTCGAGCGGGCGTTCCGCGAGTACGGCGAGGTCGACGGATCCGTGCGGTACATGGCCTTCCGTGACGGCACGCTGGCGGGCGGCGGATCGGCGCGGCTGGATGCCGGGATCGCGCAGCTGACCGGCGCGGCGACGATCCCCGAGCATCGACGGAAGGGCGTACAGAGCGCGCTCCTGCGCGCGCGGCTGATCGACGCCGCGCGCCAGGGCTGCGATCTTGCGACCGTCACGGTCCAGCCCGGGTCCAAGTCGATGGAGAACGCCCAGCGCGCGGGCCTCTCGCTGCTCTACCCGCGCGCGATCCTTGTGAAACAGCCGCGCGGCTGAAGCCGCGCGTCACCTTCACTTCCCTGCCGGCACGCTCGAGTTCCAGATGTCGCGGTGCAACAGCCACTGGCCCTGCACGCGCTTCCATATCACGCAGTATTTCCCGCGGTCGAGGACCTTGCCGTCTTTTGCGCTCATCGTATAGCCGCCCGATTCCCAAGCAGTGTCGCCTGAGGCGTCCGCCTCGCGCGTTTTCAGCTCGACGCCGCTGACACCCGAGTCGAGCACCGACTGCCACAACTTCTGAATTGCGTCTCGCCCACGCACCACGTCGGCGTTCGGCGGGAACGCCTCGGCGTCCGTCGTATAGACGGTCGCGATCAGCTTCGCGTCACCCTTGGCGGCTCCATCCACGAACTTCTTGTTCGCCGCCTCGATGGCCGCACGAACATTGCCCTGACGGCCCCACACCGGCGCGGCAAGGAGAGCGGCCACGGCGATTGCGACGGCGACGCGAGCACTGGCGGGTGCATTCGGCATGGTGAGAGTCCTCCCGGTGGGCAAGACTCATATCACATCGAGAAGGTCCGGTTAAAGCCGGACGCCAGGAGCCGGACGCCACGAGCCGAACGCTATGGGGGCGGCGGGAGAAGCGCGGCGCGCGTCTTTTCGAGGGTAAATGTCAGCGAGTCCTTGGGGACACTGGTGACGAACGGCCCGATCAGCCAGCCGAGGCCGAAGGGAATGTCGCGCGAGAGGGTGAGCGACTCGCACTGCACGTAGGTCCCGCCGTCCCGCTCGAGGAACCGCCAATAGGTGTTCAGGCGCCACATGAACCCCTGGTCGCGCCCCGGTGGCTGCTCGCGCTCCCGCGGCGTGCCGGCGTCGGTGACCTCGGCGATCCGAATGCTCTGAATCCGGCTCCAGGCGCGGTCGGGCGCGGCGCGCGTGAACGCCGCCTCGTGCTCGGTGTTCATCGTGACCGCGATCACTTTCTTCATGTAAAAACGCAGGAACACGCGGAATCGATCGCCGTTCTTCTCGAGAGTCTTCGAGGCGGCGACGTTCGGACTGTAGATTCGCGCGTGGCTGTCGTAGTCCTGCAGAAGGGCGACCGCCGCGTCCACCTTCACGCCCGGGAGAAAGACGAGGCCGACCCAGTGATGGATCATGCCGTCCGGGGCGTCGATCTCCTTCGAGCCGTCACGCGTCCGCAGGCGCTCGATCACCAGCTGGCCGCGGCGCAGCCGTGCCATCGCATCGGTCCGGCGCCGGCCGTCCAGCCGGTCGACCCACAGAAACGCCGCGTCCGGACGTAGCTCCGCGTCCATCCGCTGCTCGGTCAGGCGGGCATATCGCTCGAAGGCTGTGGTCGTGGCCGGTTTCAGCTCCGCCGAACCGGCAGGCACCGCCACCGCGAGCGCCAGGGCCCACACTGACGGCATCCCTCGCATCGGCATCATCTTTACTTAATGCGATGTCGCACGCTACAGGGGCTCAACACACGGTATGGGGAAGTAGATTCGGCACGCCCGTTGCTCTCAAGTACAGGCCGGTCCGGCTGAAGCCGGACGCTACGTGGGAGGGACGTCATGCCGCAGGGAGACAAGGGCAAGTACACCGACAAGCAGAAGCGCAAGGCCGAGCACATCGAAGAGGGTTACCGCGAGCAGGGCCTGTCCGAACGCGAGGCGGAGCGCCGCGCGTGGGCGACGGTCAACGCCATCCACGGTGGCGGCGAGAAGCCGGGCGGCGGCGGCCACGGCAAGGCCGAAAACAAGGCGCCGTACAGACGAGGTGGAAGGAGAAGGCGGACGGCTCGATAGACGCGACCAAGTACGAAGTTCGAAGTACGAAGCTCGAAGGGAACTTGGAAGTAATAAGGTCGACGTACGTTCAACGCCCCAGCAGGATGAAGATTCCTGCGAGCAGCGCGAGAATCGCACTCAGCACGAGCGGGATCGGCAGGGCCGGAACGAGCCCCGTGATGCCGACAAGAATGAGGTAAGCCGCGAGCAGCTGCATCCCAACGTTCCGCGTAATTGTCGCCATCTTCACTCCCTCTTAGTGCGCGACCACTCGCGCCTGACGCCGTACTTCAGGCTTCAGCACTTCACACTTCACTTCAGCCTTCGTACTTCGAACTTCGTACTTGAGCCCCCTCTCTAGACAATCGAAGTACACGCTCTACATTTCTTTGCCTCAGCGGGGATTGTCTCGCCGCAGAACGGACAGACTCTCGTCGGCGCGTCCGGCGCGGGACGAAGCACGTACCGCACGATCATGAAGACGGCCGCCGCCACGATGACGAAGTCGATGATCGTCCCGATGAACATGCCGTAGTTGATCGCGTTCACAACCGGCTTCCCGTCCGGCCCGACCGTTTCCGACAGGACAATCTTCGCCGCCCGCCAGTCTCCGGCGGGCAGCGTCAGGCTGATCACGGGCATCAGGAGGTCCGCGACGAGCGAGGCCACCACCTTGCCGATCGCCGCGCCGATGACGACGCCGACCGCGAGCGCCAGCGCATTCTGCTTGAGCAGGAAGTCCCTGAACGCGCCTCCCATACGGACTCTCCTTGGCGCCAGATAATAGCCCTGAAACGCTTCCGAATTGAGCCAAGTTTTCGCCCGTTCACGCATTACCTCATCAGAGAGGTGACGATCGTGAGAATCGCAGCCATCCTGATCGCCTTGCTCAGCCTCTCGGCGCTCGAGGCGGCGGCTCAGGGGCGTGCCTTCGCGGTCGAAGGGGCCGGCGGCTATGCGGGCTTCGCCGACGACGCCATCGTCGGTCACTCGCTCGTGGGGGCGGCGGCCCGGTGGTACGTGCTTCCGCGAATCAGCATCGGGCCGGAGATCACGTTCATGGCCGGCGAAGGGGATCACAGCGATCTGATGCTGACCGGGAACATCACGGTCGATCTCCTCGAGCGCCGGCCGGGACGTCCCGCCATCCCCTACCTGCTCGTCGGCGGCGGCCTGTTTCAGACTCGCGATACCTTCAACGGCAACACCTTCACCTCCAGCGAGGGGGGCTTTACGGCCGGCGGCGGCGTCCGCGTCTTTCTGGGAGACAACTTCTATGTCGCCCCGGAGTTCCGCGGGGGGTGGGAGCCTCACTTCCGCATCTCGGTGAGCGTCGGTTATCAATCACACTAGGGACCAGGGACCAGAGGCCAGGGGCCTGGGGCTTGGGGCTCAGGGCCTGGGGACTTTGTCGATTCTGGACGTCCCCGTTCGTCTATTGGGCGAACTGGGAGGTTCACATGAAACGATTGGCAATTGGACTCCTGGCGGCGCTCGTCTCGGCCACGGTTCCCGCCTCGGTAGACGACCCGAACGCGGCCGCCGCCTTCGAGCGGCTGAAGCAGCTCGCCGGCAACTGGCAGTCCACGGCCGGGGACGGCAAAGGAGCCGTCACCCGCTTCGAGATCATCGGCAATGGCTCCGCCATCCTCGAGAAATACCGCGATCAGAAGTTGGGGGCGGGCAACGAGATGGTCACCATGTATCATCTCGACGGAGCGCGGCTCCTGCTCACCCACTACTGCATGGCGAAGAACCAGCCGCGGATGCAGCTCGCGTCGTACGATCCTGCGTCGGGAGAGCTCACGTTCGAGTTCCTCGACGCGACGAACCTCCCGGCCGGCGCCGGCCACATGCACCGGGCGCGGTACGCGCTCGAGGGGCCGGACCGGTTCACGACGGTCTGGGACTTCGTGCAGGGGGGCAAGACCACCTTCAGTGAGAAACAGCAATTCTCGAAAGTAAACTAGGCGGAGCTCATTGTGGAATGTGGAATGTGGATTGCTGATTGGAAACGACTATGCCGCAGTACATGCTCGTGCTTCGTGACAACCCGGCGGTCTTCGCCACGATGAGCCCTGACGAGATCCAGCGCGTCATCCAGAAATACGTGGCCTGGGGGGACAGCCTGCGCGCGCGCGGGCTGCTCGCAGGGAGCGCCAAGCTGACCGAAGGAGCGGCGCGCGTGATGCGCCGCGAGAACGGCCGCGTGCGCGTCCTCGACGGACCGTACGCCGAGGCGAAGGAAGTCCTCGGCGGCTACTTCACGATCCAGGCCGACAGTTACGACCAGGCGGTCGAGCGCTGTCAAGACTGCCCGCACCTGGAATTCGGGTCGATCGAGATTCGGGAAGTTGATCAAGTCTGACGTCGGTTCGCTGGTCGAGCATCTGTTCCGCAAGCGCGCCGGGCAGATGGTCGCGCACCTCACTCGCCTCTTCGGCCCGGCGCACGTCGACCTGGCCGAAGAGGTCGTCCAGGACGCGCTCGTCAAGGCGCTGCAGCAGTGGCCGTTCCACGGCGTGCCCGCCAACCCGGGCGGATGGCTTCTGAGCGTGGCGCGCAACGCGGCGCTTGACGCGCTGCGCCGCCACACCGCCTTCCGGCAACGCGAGGGCGCGATCGCCGCAGAACTCGAGCGCACGGGACGCGCCATGTCAG